>NZ_JAUBPP010000022.1:82612-108251 GCF_036700765.1 Microcoleus sp. S1D4 | reverse complement strand
TTGAGTTACCTCAGTAAATGTCTTCTCTTTCTTTACTTATTTTAACATAGTTCGGTTTTTTTGCGCCGACCTACTTATGTATGAGTGCAACCGGAATTGATATGACATTCGCGTCCGAGGTTCGAGAAAATTTATGCTATTGAACTTTTACAATACCGCAAGCACAAAGCGCGGGTGCAAATTTTGTTTATTTTGACTGCACAGATTCACCGCTAAATGCTTCGTCTGTAAACGAAATTATCAAGCCAAGCGTCGCCGATTACCATAATAAAAAAGGTTAGTAATGCGGACTGAATTCCGCACTAATAACCAATTTTTGAACTGTAAATTTACCGGATACTATTCTATTTTGCGGACTCAAGTCCACACTACTAACCTTTTTCTGAACTGTAAATTTACCGGACACTATTCTATTTTGCGGACTCAAGTCCGCACTACTAACCTTTTTTCGATCGGTCAATTGAGTTGAAACTGGTGTCATATCTCAGATCTAACTCCTTACAGCTAGATAGGCTGTTTAGGGCACTACAAGGATGTAATGCCGTTGTCTGACGGAGGGGGCTAGCACTACGATGTTGAGGCGGCGGCTGGGAGGTAAAACCCCTTGGATCTTGAACTTGCCGTCTCGATCGATCTTAATCGCTTCGTTATTGACATAAATTATGTCGATCGGGTTAATTTGACCGCTGAGGCGATAGATATTGCCACTGAGTCTGAACAAACTGCGGACTTGGAGTTCTGCTAGGTGAGGGCTTGTTGAGGTGGGCGCGGGAGGAGATTGACGGAAAATTGTCGTCGCGCTGCCGCCGTTGACAACGACTTCGGAGTCGGTGCTCCCGGATACTGCGACGGCACCTTCAATAGTTTCGACTGAGGTTTTGCCGTCGCTGACGCTGACACCAAAGGAAGTGCCGCGCACTCCGGCCACGCCTTCGGGGGTTTCTACCCTGACAGGGGCGGTTCTGGCAGATTTTTTTTGTTGGGCAATTTGAATCGAATTTCCGAGTCCGCTGAAGGTATTGAGGGCGGCAATTTGGTTCGGCGGGATAATTGTTGAGGTGTTGGTTGCGGGAGTTGTCGCATTTGTTTTGCTGACGGACAACCTGACTCGCCCCCTGCTGACAAAAATGGCTGTCTCTTTTTCGCCCTCTGCACTACCAGATAAATTGGATATTCTGACTGCGGTGTTTTCGGCAACTTCCACGATGCCGCCGTTGTTGTCGATCGCGATCCTGGCTGTGGAATCTGCGCCGGTGATGATTTCATCTCCGGGTTCTGTGAGCCGATCGCCCGCCACTGCTGATCTGCCCTTAAAGCTGACAGTACCGCGAATTTCAGTAATTTGGAGCGATCGTGGGGCCGCTGTTCCCTGAGCGTTTATGGTTGCTGCTGGGGATGGATTAGCCGCCGATTCTGCCGGATTTTTTGGATATGTTGAGTCGCTCGGCTTTGCTGGCGGTCGAGGATCTGAGACAATTTTAGTAAAGTTTGACTGCTGTTTGAGGGATGGAGAGATCGGACTGGCGATCGCCCCGCTCCATGCCGGCAGACAGGCCAACACAGCCAAGGACAAACTTCTCAACGGAATTTTGCTCGATCGCCAGCACGTAAAAATTTTCTTCATAATTTCGATTTTGTCATTTTGAAGTTCCTACACTTCATTTCCTTTCTTAGACTCCCTACATCCGGCAATCGTTCCACTTTTTATTCTATCAAACAGCAGCCAAAATAAGCTTTCTCAGCATCAACTCTTACCATTAAATCTTCTGTTTATTGTGAAGTTTTAGTAAAGTTTTACAACGTGCCCGTTGACTAAACTCCGACCTTGGGGAAATTTTATCTGCCACACTCAAAGTCTTTTATAGCAAGAGTTTGCGCCGATGTCAAGGTTCATGGATGAGTATTTGTATATAACAAACATAAAATTTATTACTGCTAGTGAGTGCTTTTTGCATTCGGCCGGAAGGATGAATAATTGGGTAGAAATATTGTAATTGTGGGAGTTAATAAAAAAATATTTTTGCAAAGCGATAAAAAATAATGATCTGTAGCAGTGCGGCTGGGTCTGGCGAGTGAAGCTTGCTGCTGTGGAACCGTAGGTCGTCGGCGATCGCGATCGAGCAACTCGGACTAGAATACCGTCTTTTCGGAAAAGTTGGTCGAAATTTCGATCCAAAAATCGTCTGGGGCGATCGGTCTGCTGGTGTTGCTGTTCGATCGAGTCCGCCAAACTGTAAAATGGACGCTTGTATAGAGGTTATATAGAGCAGGAGAACAATTTCAGTGGCAATAGAAGTAGGTCAGAGAGTTAAGGTGCGCCGTCTCAGAGATCGGATACCTGCAAATATCGTGGGCAAGATCAAGGAAAATCCCGTCGGCACCGTTGACGGATTCAGAATGGTTGACGGCAGTGGAGTAGGCGTGATTGTGAAGTTTAACGGTTTTGCGACTTGGTTCTTTGAAGATGAGCTAGAACCGGTTTAGCAGAAGTCAAGCGTGAAGTTCGGCTTCCGCCGCCATGTACGGGATGTCAAGGATGTAACGGATGCTGAGGTTCGAGGTTCGAGAGAAGAAGGAAAATTTTTTCACACTCCCCTACTCCCTCACTCCCGTTCTCCTCTACTCCCGTTCTCTGACTGACAGTTACGGTAAATGTTAAGTAGCACGCTTGGGCGCGGACATAAAAACGTGCTATATTTTTATCCATAAAAAACCCGCGCTGGCGGGTTTTAATTTGTTGGGAATTGGCTGGAAGTAAGAGCGGACTGGTAAGGGCTGGGCGGGTTGATATCATTTGTCGATAATTATCAAATATCAGGCGCGAAGGAACCCCTACAAAACTTGAAATAATACCAGTCGGGTACTACCGGACTTGATATTAAAGCGATCGATAAACGCGATAGTTGATCTCAGGAAAAATGTTGTCAATCTCTTCGACCTTCTCCAACCAACCGGAATCGACTTTACCTTCTTTGACTTCATCGTACAGCTTGTGAAAGCGCATTAAGTGCGATCGAGTCCGCCGCACCGCATAGGGAACCATCGTCCCAGTCCGCATGATAAAGGCCCAGTCAGACGATTGAGCTAACAGCACTTCCCGCGCGGCCTGGTTCAAAGCCCGATACTGCAATTCGTCCTCCGGTTCCATACTTCCCAACTCAATCATCCGTTCCGCAGCTTTGTGCAAGTGCGGGTAAATCCAAGCATTGGTATCGTTGAGCCAATACTCGTGAAAACCCCGGAAACCCCAACTCGACTGCGACGGACGGCAAACTTGCTGATTCGGATTTCCCCGCAAATAATCGGCTAAATGCGTCATCTCGTAGGTATTTTGGTCGTACCAACTCTTGCGGAACAAGTAATCTAAGAACCAAGGCCCTTCGTACCACCAGTGACCGAAAAGTTCCGCGTCGTAAGGCGATACAATAATCGGCGGGCGCTGCATGATGCCGTTGAGGTGTTCGACTTGCCGCTCGCGGTTGAAAGCAAAGTTGCTGGCGTGTTCGGCTGTTTTTTCCCGCGCCCAGTACGGATCGTATAACTGTTTGTCGCCTAAACCCAATCCGCGACCGGTGATTTTGTGATACTTAATCCCGGTGTTTTTGCGCTGGCCGTTGGGCATGATGTAGGGTTTGATGTAGTCGTATTCGGCTTCCCAACCCAAATCTTTGTAGAATTCTCGGTATTCGGCTGCGCCGGGATAGCCGACTTCGGAAGACCAAACCTGCTGCGATGATTCGTGATCTCGACCGAAGGCTGCTACTCCGCATTCGGTGAAAATTGGCGCGTAGCTACCGTAGCGGGGACGGGGGCGGGCGTAGAGAATGCCGTGACCGTCTGTGAGAAAGTAGCGGAGACCGGCATCGGCTAACATCCTCTCTAAGCCTTCGTAATAGGCGCATTCGGGCAGCCAAATACCTTTTGGTCGGCGACCGAAGTTTTGTTCGTAGCTTTCGCAGGCTACTTGTATTTGCGCCCAAACTGCCTCGGGGTACATTTTCATCAGCGGTAAGTAGCCGTGGGTGGCCCCGCAGGTCATGATTTCGAGGTTGTTGCTGTCTTGGAATTTTTTGAAGGCTTTGACTAAATCTCGATCGCACTTTTCCCAATAATTGCGAACTTGAGAGAAGTGGGCGGCGTAATGTTCGCCTAAATATCGGAGATGACCGTTGCCGCTGTTGTGTTCAATTTCGAGATCCGCTAGTTCTTCGAGTTTCGCTAAGTGGTTGTCGAAGCGGTCTTGCAGTAATGGGTCGCGCAGCATCGCCACCAAGGGCGGTGTCATGCTCATGGTAATTTTAAAGTCTATGCCGTCGCGAAGCAGCCCCTCAAAGACTTGCAGCAGGGGAATGTAGGTTTCGGCGATCGCCTCAAACAGCCATTCTTCTTCTAAAACGTAGTCGCTTTCGGGGTGGCGGACAAAAGGCAGGTGGGCGTGGAGAACGAGGGCGAGGTAGCCAATAGTCATAGCGATTTCGATGCCGTAGTTATTAACTGACGCCAGTAGTTAGGGACAGCTTTAAAATATTTTAAGATTTTATGCTGAAATGGGACGCACAAAATGCCGTGTTTTTTTAATGACCTTTTTCTAAAAAACTCAATGTCAGCAAATCTTGAGTTTCGGCTTGCTGTCGGATCAGAATTGCTGCTGTTTGAGAGTCTACTGGCTTGGAAAAAAAGAATCCTTGGGCGAACTCGCATTTTAATCCTTTGAGTATAGATAGTTGCGAGGCTTCTTCGACTCCTTCGGCTACCACATCCATGCCCAAATTGTGCGACAAAGTAACGATCGACCGCACAATCTCTGTCGGGTCAATACTTCCTTTGCTTAGGTCGAACTCGCCTCCCATTCTGCTGACAAAAGATCGGTCTATTTTTAAGGTATTGGTGGGGAAGCGGTGCAGGTAGGACAGGGATGAATAGCCGGTGCCGAAGTCGTCGATGCAAAGGTGTATGTTTCTGGCTCTAAGCTGCACCAGCATTGCTGTTACTGAGTCGGAATTTTCTATGAGTACGCTTTCGGTAATTTCTAGTTTTAAACTGCTACCGTCGAGGTGACTTTCTTCGAGAACTAGATCGATATATTCGATTAAATCTGGCTGAGAAAACTGTTTGACTGAAAGGTTGACGTTGACGCTTAAGGGCGGGTTGTTTTGAAATAGTTGCTGCCACTGGCGGATTTGCTGGCAAGCTGTGCGTAGCACCCAACGGCCGAGGGCTACGATTAATCCGGTTTCTTCGGCGATGGGAATAAATTCAACTGGGGAAATTAAGCCGCGTTCTGGATGCTGCCAGCGCACTAGGGCCTCGAAACCGTTAATTGTGTTATTGGCGATGCTGACGATCGGCTGATAGTGAATGATAAACTGGGGGGCTGCGGATAAGGGAGGTAAGCCCGATCGCGTGCATGGATTACATTCTTGTTCTATGGCTTGGTCTCTAATTGATTCGATCGCCCGCCGCAAGTCATTTTCTAGCTGCAACAGTCGCAAAGCGTGGGCGTGCATGGAACTGTTAAAAACTTCGTGTCGGGCTCGGCCGAGTTTTTTGGCGCGGTACATGGCGGTGTCGGCGTCGCGCAGCAGGTTTGTCGTTTCCAGGTCTTCATCAGAACTCAAAGCAATGCCGATGCTGGCGGTGATAAATACTTCGTGTCCGTCTAGCAAAATCGGAGATGTGATTTGCTGTTGCAGGCGGTTGACAATGCTACTAGCTTCATTTACGCCGTCGATATCTTCCAGCAAAAGCACGAATTCGTCTCCCCCGATGCGGGCTACTGTATCTCCGGGCCTGAGACAAGCTTCTAGACGGCGGGCGATCGCCACTAGCAGTAGATCGCCGATGGCGTGGCCGAGGGAATCGTTGACGACTTTAAATCGGTCTAAATCTAGAAACAGCACGGCAAACAAGTAGTCTGTGCGCCTTTTTGCCAGCCTCACAGAGTGTTCTAGCCGATCGATAAATAGCGATCGGTTGGGTAATCCGGTGAGGGCGTCATGAAAAGCATCGTGCAGCAGTTGTTCTTCGGCGAGTTTGCGCTGAGTGATGTCGTGACAGTTGATCACGATTCCCTTGACAGCAGGATCGTGCAGCAAGTTGGTGGCTACAGCTTCTACATAACACCAAGAACCGTTGCGGTGGCGGACTCGATACTCAACTGGGGACTGGCTTCTTTTGGGGTTTTGAAGGGCTTTGTGGAGGGTTTGGGCGATCGTGGCGCAGTCGTCTGGGTGAACTGTCCCTAGGGCGCTGCGCCCGATCGCCTTATGGGGCGCGTATCCTAAAATTCGCTTCACCGAAGGGCTGATGTAGCGAAAGATTCCCTCGCCGTCAAGAATGATCGTGATGTCTGTAGCGTTTTCAATCAGCGATCGAAATCGCTGTTCGCTTTGTCGCAGCGCTGATTCGGCAAATTTCCGATCGCTGATATCGAGGGTTACTCCGTCTATAACTACGTCGCCGTTTTTGTTATGAGAAAATTTGGCGCTATCTTGCACCCACTTGGTTTCGCCGGAATTCAAGACAATCCGGTACTGGCGATCGTAGTGTTCTAGATTGTCACACGATGTTGCTACGCTGCCGTCAAACAAGGTTTTGTCGTCTGGATGAATGATTTCGGTCAATAGTTGCGGGCACGCCATGACTTCTGCAGGATCGAAGCCAGTAAGTTCGCGCACCCCTGGACTGATGTAGGGCATCGACATCTTGCCGTCTGGATGCAACACGGCGCGGTAGACTGAGCCGGGAATGTTGGCTGCCATCGTGGCTAGTTGCTGCTGAATGCCGCGGACTTCTGCTTCGGCGCGCTTGCGTTCTGCTAGTTCGGTTTGGGCCGTTTGGTAGAGTTCGGCTTGATGGATCGCGATCGCGCACTGATCGGCAATAGCTTTGACTAGCGACAGTTCTTCGGCATTCCAAGAGCGCGGTCGATCGCACTGATAGAGGCAAATTCCTCCTAAAAATGATTGCTGGTAGAGCAGCGGTGCGATCGCGATCGCGCGAAACCCTAAGAATTCGGCTGCTGCTTGCAGGGACGGGGCCAGACTCGATAACTCGGTGATCGTGATCGTTTCTCCGCGGCCGAGGGAGGAGCGATAGTATTGAGCAAATTCGCAATTTAGACCGATCGCCAGTTCTCTGCCGACTGCCTTTGAGCTCATGTAGCGAATCGCGATCCCGCCTGCGGTATCTGGCTGCAAAATCGCGCAGCCGCTAATTTCTAGAGCTTCATGCAGTTGATCTGCGGTGGTTTGCAGCACTTCGTCGAGTACGAGGGTGCAGCGCATGGCTTGAACGATGCGGTTGACGATCGCCTCGCGAGTCGCTTGACGCTGAATTTGGGCGATCGCCTCTTGCTGCTGGCGGCGCATTTTGTATTCTTGGAGCGATCGTTCTAATACTGTTGGCAACCTAAACAGACGCCCTTTTAATACATAATCGGTCATGCCGGCTTTGATGCACTCAACTGCCGCTTCTTCTCCCAAACTTCCCGTTACTAAAATAAATGGTATGTCTTGCCCCAATTCCTGCATTAACTTCAACACTTCTAAACCGTTGAATTCCGGGAGGCGGTAATCTGACAGCACAGCATCGTAATTGCTATTTTGGAGCATTTGTCTGCACTCTGCTGCTGTTTCTGCTGTATCGAAATTAAAATTAACTCCGCCCGCTTCTAAGGCTACTTCTATTAATTCTATATCTTCTGCCATGTCTTCTATTATCAACAATTTTAATGTTGATTCGGCTACCATTTTAAGTAAAGAATCGGTCGAGTTTCTATTTAACATACAGTTTTTCGTAATCTTTAAATGGTGTTTTTTTTGCTATATGTCATTTCTGAAATTTACTTTCATTGAGCTTTCTAAATTTTTAAGTTATTTTTGGGACGATTTATTATCTATTCTCAAGACCTTGATTTCGCACCTGCCACTGAGGGATTGCCGAACCGACTGTGACTTATTAAACTGCATGATAGTTTTCAATTCAGAATTAAAAACTACTATAGCGGTTCTCAAAAAAGTGAGATATGCCCTATGCCCTCCCTATGCCCTATACCGGATAGTACCTCCTATGAAAGCTCGAAAGGCTATATCCCGATCGCTCAGGAATCTAGATTAGCATTTGAGATTGTCGGCCCTAGTTTAAAGTAAAACGTGGCTCCTTGACTGGGTAAGCTTTGAACCCAAATCGTGCCGCCGTGGCGGTGAATAATCCGCTGGACGATCGCCAAACCTATGCCAGTACCTTCAAATTCTCTCTGGGAGTGCAGCCGCTGAAAGGCTCCAAACAGCCGATCGGCATATTCCATCGAAAAACCTACCCCGTTATCCTTGACAAAAATAGTTCCGTCAGGTAAAGCATCAATCACTATTATAGCCGGAGTGCGTCCGCGACTGAACTTGACAGCGTTGTCGATCAAGTTGCTGAACACCTGTTGCAGCAAGGTGGGATCTCCCATCACCCCCGGCAAATCTCCCACGGTAAATTCAACTTTGCTGTCGGGATTTTCGGCGGGATCTGCCGCAGTTCGGGGTTTACTCAATTTAATCGCAGTTTGCACCAACCGGGCAAGATCGATCGGGATTTTGATTAAATCAGTCCGCCCCACCCGCGAAAGAGCCAGCAAACCATCAATCAACAAGCTCATTTTTTGGCTGCTGTCCTCAATTATTTCAATGTAATGAACAATTTTAGGATCGTTCAAAACCTCAGTTGATATTAAGCGCTGTTTCAAAGCATTAACAAAACCTGAAATGTGACGCAAAGGAGCGCGGAGGTCGTGGGAAACCGAGTAGCCAAAAGATTCTAATTCTTGATTAGCAACCTCTAATTGCTCCGTGCGTTCCGACAAAGCTTGTTTCGTCTGGATCAACTCAGTGACATTGCGAGCCGTGCCAATTAAAGCATAAACTTCGCCGTCAAGATTCCTGAGAGGAATTTTAAAAGTGTCGAAATAAACAGCATCACCAGCAACCAAAAAATCTTCCTGAAAATGAATCGTCTGCCCCGATACAAATACTTCCATATTTTCCAAGTAAAATTGTTCTGCAAGTTGGCTTGGATAGCATTCATAAATAGTTTGGCCCTGCATCTGTTGCCTGCTGTCGAATCCCCAAAATTCGACAAAACGCCAGTTGACAAAAGAGAAGCGCATATTCTCACGTTCTACCACAAAAATAAGATCGGGTAAAGAATCAAAAAAAGTCTCTAATTCGGCTGTACGCAGGGCTACTTGAGCTTCTAAAGTTTCGTTGAGCTGCTGGAGTTCTGCTTCGGCTCGCTTGCGATCGCTAATATCTTGACCGATGCAGATCAACCTGCCATCGGAGAGGCGAACATTTGCCCAAGTCGTGTCGATAATTCGCCCGTCTCTAACTTTAGTTTGGAAGTCGCCCCACTTCTGGGTTGCTGCTTGAATGAAGTCCAAGACGTATTTGCGGTATTTCGGCTCAGGATAAAATTCTGCCAACATATCGCGGTTTTTGGTTTCTGCAAAACTCCAGCCGAGCACTTGTTCCCAGTGGCGGTTTACCCAAGTTAATTCGCCCTGGGAATCTAAGAATGCCAGCATGACTGGAACGTTATCGAAGATTGTTTGCAGCAATTCGTTTTGCTGTTTTAAGGATTCTTCGGCTTTTTTGCGATCGGTCATGTCCAGTACAGAACCGATTACTTGCTTCATTTTTCCATCGGGAGTTCTTTTGAAGATAGTCGATCGATCGTGAACCCAGCGCCATTCTCCATTTTTGTGTTTTATCCTGTAGTCGATATCATCGGTTTCGTGGGGGTTTGCACTCTTTTCCAGCCGCTGCATACCTGCAATTAACTTGGGCATATCATCGGGGTGAATTAAGCTAGATATAGCTTCTGTACCCCTGTCTTGCAATTCTTGGGGAGTGTAGCCCAGCATCGCTGTGACTGCTACATTTGCATAGATATTTTGCTGTGCTTCTATGTCGTATATATACAGAAAATTGGGGATAGTTTTAATGATGCTTTCTAACAGGTCTTGCTGTTTTTGCAGTTCTAATTCGGCTTGTTTGCGATCGGTCACGTCCAGCACAAAACTCACCCCAAATTCCTGCGAACCTTCTAACAATGCAGAGCCTAGCAGCACCGGAACGCGGCTGCCGTCGGCTCGGATGTATTCTTTTTCAAAAGGGGTATTTGTGTTGTTAGCTGCCAGTTCTGCAATTTTTTCTTCATCGAGGCTGCGGTACTCTGGCGGTGTCATTGTTTGCCAGCCAATTTTTTGGGAAAATAAATCGTCTCGCGTGTACCCTACCAAGTTTAAAAAAGCCTGATTCGCATCGGTGATCTCGCCGTTAATGTTCCAAAATATTATGCCGATCATGTTAGAATCAACTACGCGCCTAAATCGAGCTTCGCTTTGGCGCAACTGGGCTTCGACTTGTTTGATTTCTGTGATATCGCGGGCGATCGCCAAAACAGTTTCTACTGAATTGTCCTCAGCAAATTCTGGAATGATTCGACACTGATAGTATGTTGTCCCGTCGGAAGTGGGGAAATTAAATTCGATAGTTTCTTGTTTACCGACGCGAAAAACTTTGACACAGGCTTCGTCCCACAGGTTGCAAATATCGGGGGAAATTCCTAATTCTTTGTTACTTTTGCCGATAAATTCTGAGGGGGGTTTGGCGGTGGCTCGTTCAATTTCTTGGTTGACATAAAGGTGGCGCAGTTGTCGGTCGAACCGTGCTATGATATCGGTAGAATTTTCGGCAAGCGTGCTAAATTCCTGTTCGCGCTGGTGAAGTTCTTCTTGAGTGCGGTGTTGTTGGGTTATGTCTCTAGCAAAAGAGAGACTTGAAACTAATGTTCCCGATTCATCAATGAGTGCAGAATTGTACCATTCGCAGTAAATTACCGAGCCATCTTTAGTATAGTTGCGGTTTCGGCAAACGGTGCGGGCTTCTTTGTTTTGTAACAGTTGATTTGTGACGGCGGACACCAGATCGAAGTCTTCTGGATAAACTATTGACCATTCGTGCCAATATTTGCCGATTACTTCTGCTGCACTCCAGCCAAATATTTGTTCGGCCACTGGCGACCACCGCACTACCCGACCTTCCCTGTCCCACTCTATAACTGCTAATGGCGAGTTTTCTAAGTGAAATTCCCGCCGCGAGTTAGCTTTTTTTATTTTAGTTTGAAGTTGCTGGCGCAGTTGCTTGGCTTGGGCAAATCGCTCGCCGATCTTTTCTGCGTTTGCTTGGTCGGCTTTGGCTATCTGAGCAATCGTTTCTGCTGTTTGTTTTTCGAGTTCTTCCCAAGCGATTTTGAGGGCAGATTCTGCCTGTTCTAGCTCACTGATGCTGTTCTGAAACTGTGCGGTACTTTCTACAGGGATTTCATGCATAGTTTTGATTGTTAGGCAAGTGTTTGTTTAAAAAAGTTAATATAGTTGAAAAATTAAAACCTAAAAATAGGCAATTGCTGGTTAAATTATACATTTAAAATCTTTGATTGGTGCGCGGAATCGGTGGTTGGAGGCGGGAGGCTCTATGGCCTTTCTCAAAAAGGTGAGAAGTCAGTCGATTTTAGATTGAGGGATTGAGGGATTGGGGAATCTATCGATTTTAGATTTTAGATACTTCGGCTTCGCTGGCTCACAAGTTTTAGATTTTAGATTGGGGAATTGGGGGATTCGGGAATTGGGGCGATCGATATCTCATATCAGAGCTCCAATTGCTATATTCTCGCACAGGGTTGGGGTTTGGGGGCGAGCGCGAAGCTGTAGTAAGGCGTTGGCGCTGCCGATCGCACGGCGGTTAGAAACCCGGTTCACACAAATAAAACCCATCCCAAGCGGGCCCAAGAGGCGGTTGCAACCGATATTTTTTGCCAGCACTGCCGGTGTTCAGTGAAAACCATCCCTAGCCTACAAAGAATCTCAAGTCAGTTTGGCAAATAAAAAGTTAAAATATAATCTAAAGTTATTCATTTTTTTTAGGTCGCCTATGACTGCTGCAGCACCCTCTTCGATCAAAAACCCAACTCAGTACGAAGCCATTATCGGTCTCGAAACTCACTGTCAATTGAGCACGAATACTAAGATTTTCTCCAGTTCTTCTACAGAATTTGGCAGTGCCCCAAATACTAATATTGACCCAATTTGTATGGGAATGCCGGGAGTATTGCCAGTATTAAATCAAAAAGTGTTGGAGTATGCGGTGAAAGCTGGTCTGGCTCTCAACTGCGAAATTGCACCTTACAGTAAGTTTGACCGAAAGCAATATTTCTATCCCGATTTGCCGAAAAATTATCAAATTTCTCAGTTCGATTTGCCGATCGCTACTAACGGTTCGATAGAAATTGAACTGGTGGACGAGGCGGGCAATTCTACTAGAAAAAAAATCGGCATTACTCGGTTGCACATGGAGGAAGATGCAGGCAAATTGGTTCACGGCGGCAGCGATCGGCTCAGCGGTTCTACCTATTCAATGGTGGATTACAACCGGGCCGGCGTGCCTCTAATCGAAATTGTTTCGGAACCGGATTTGCGCTCGGGCGCGGAAGCTGCCGAATACGGTCAAGAAATACGCCGGATCGTCCGCTATATAGGTGTTGGCGACGGGAATATGCAGGAAGGTTCGCTCCGCTGCGATGTGAATATTTCGGTGCGCCCGGTTGGGAGAAAAGAGTTCGGCACCAAGGTCGAAATTAAAAATATGAACTCTTTTAATGCGATCGAACGGGCGATCGATTACGAGATTGAGCGGCAAACTCAAGCTATCGAAAATGGCGAAACTATCATCCAAGAAACGCGGCTGTGGGATGAAAACAAGCAGTGTACTTTCAGTATGCGGATTAAGGAAGGTGCGAGCGATTACCGGTATTTCCCAGAACCGGATTTGCCTCCGATCGAAGTTTCAGCCGATCAATTGCAGGATTGGAAAGCTCAACTGCCGGAATTGCCGGCAATGAAGCGCGATCGCTACGAAACTCAATTAGGTCTTTCTCCCTACGACGCGCGGGTTTTGACTGACGACAAAGCGGTGGCGGAGTATTTTGAAAAAACGATCGCCGCCGGTGCTGTTGCTAAACAAGCTGCTAATTGGGTGATGGGCGATATTACTGCTTATCTGAAAAATGAGAAACTGGCGATCGCAGAAATTCCTTTTCAACCGCAGGATTTGACCGAACTGCTGGCGCTAATTGATGCTGGCACGATCAGCGGCAAAATTGCTAAGGATATTTTGCCGGAGTTGCTAGCAAGCGGCGGTTCGCCGACTAAGTTGGTTGAGAGTAAGGGTTTGATTCAAATTTCGGATACTGGGGCGATCGATCGGGCAATAGATGCAGTGTTGGCCGCCAATCCCAAGGAGCTCGAACAGTACCGGGCTGGCAAAACTAAGCTGTTGGGCTTTTTTGTCGGTAAGGTGATGAAGGAAACGGGCGGCCGGGCAGATCCGAAATTGACTAATGAGTTGCTTGCGACCAAGCTTAACGGCTGAAGTCAAGGCCGCCGTTAAGGGGATTGTGTAGCGGACGCGCGCGCAGGGCGATCGGTTTTTCCCGATCCCGCCGCGCGATCGCCGATCCCGCTGCATGATAACTTTATAATTAATACACATTCTTTTACCATATCTTCATGCTTGGGGGTGTCACCCCTCATCCTGGTAATGTTATATTGTGTTATGTAGATGCACCCTGATGGCAGAGAGAGTTACTTAGGTAACTCTCTCTTTTTTTGTCTTTTTTGTCTTTTTTGGCGATCGGGGATGTATAACTCGTTTGTAGTGCGGACTTCAGTTTGTTTCCCGGCCCAAAAGCCAAGTCGGGACTGCGAACCTTTTTTGTCCAGAAGAGCGATCGTCCTTCGCCGCCAACCCTTCGGCTGCGCGGAGACTGAACTCTACCAAAATTTAGAAAAAGTCGCTTTTCGGGCCAACTGTCAACGGTGGAGCGCTTTAAGTAGATTAATATCAATTTGAGTTATTAAGTAATTTTGACAGTATGAGCGAACAAGCTACCGAGCTAATCAAGCAGGGGATTTCGCAGTATCAGGCGCGCCAATTTGAGGCGGCGCTGGATTCTTGGCAGGAAGCGCTGGCGCTGTATCGGGAAGTTGACGATCGCCGCCGAGCGGGTGCGGCGCTTGGTAATATGGGCGTAGCTTACGAAGCGCTCTTGAATTACGATCGGGCGATCGACTGTTACCAGCAGCATTTGGTGTTGGCGCGGGAAATTGGCGATCTCCGGGGCGAAGCAAATGCTTTGGGAAATTTGGGGAATGCTTGCTGTGCTCTGTCTGATTTTTCTGGTGCTATTGATTACCAGAAACAGCGTTTGGCGATCGCGCGGGAAACGGGCGACTTTCGATCTGAGTTGGAAGCTTTGGAAAATTGGGCGCTGGCTTGCGATGCTAATGGCGATTTACCTGGTGCGATCGAGTGTTATCAGCAGCAGTTGTCGATCGCGCGCGCCCACAACGACGATCGCGTTGAGCGCAGTGCTCTCAAGAATTTGAAACTCGCTTATAAGCATTTAGCAGATTACCAGAAAGCCGACGAGTACCGACAGCAGCAATTGGCGATCGTGCGGCAACTGTTTTTAACTGATAAAAATAATAGTTTTCTACAACTTGCAGAAACAGTTGGTTTGAATCCCGTCGAGGATTTTGCCGGAGCTGATTTAAGCGGTTTTGACTTGCACTACGCTGATTTTAACGGTGCGGATTTGCGCGAAACCAACCTCCAAGGCGCAGATTTAACCTTAGCCGATCTCAGCGGTGCATTGCTGAGCGCTGCACTTTTAATTGATGCTAATTTGTGCAATGCTAATTTGCGGGATGCTGAACTCAGCAGCGCGAATTTAAGCCGTGCAGATTTGCGGACAAAGCTACCGCGGGCGAATTTGAGCGGTGCAAATTTAGTCGGCGCTAATTTGAGCAGCGCTTATTTACCGAATGCGATTTTAGTAAATGCAAATTTAACAGATGCTAATTTAAAAAATTCTGATTTGAGCGGCGTAGATTTGAGCGGTGCAGATTTAAACGGTGCTGATTTGAGCCGCGCTGAATTAAAAAATGCGGTAGTAAAAAACACGAAGTTTTCTGGTTGTTTGGGGCTTTCGGAAGCTGTGAAATTTGAGTTGAGAACCAGGGGCGGAATTTTCGAGTAAAATGGGATTTTTGGTAATTCTAGAGGGTAATTCAAAGCTATGACTGCCGTAACTGCCAAACGATTCTCCATCGCCGAATATCACCGTTTGGCAGAACAGGGGTTTTTTGAGTCTGATAACCGATTTGAATTGATTCGCGGGGAAATTATTAAAAAAGCTAAAAAAACTACGTTTCACTCGGCTTGTAACTCGCTATTGCTGGGAGAGTTGTGCCTGATGATGGCAAAAAGTGCCTGCGTGCGCGGCCAAGAACCGATTATCTTGTCTGATGATAGCGAACCGGAACCTGATGTGGTGATTGCGCGCCATCGTTCCGATAGTTATTTATCTTCTCACCCAAAAAGTGCTGATATTTTGTTGGTGGTTGAGGTTTCTGATTCGACTTTGAAGTACGCTCGCAGAACTAAGCTATCTCTCTACGCTGAATCGGGAATTTCTGATTATTGGATATTTAATTTGGTAGATATTCAACTGGAAACCTACAGCGAACCTTATCAGAAACAAACAGGTAGTTTCGATTATCGAGTCAAACGAGTGGTTTTACCGAATGAGTTTGTGGTAATTCCCGGTTTTCCAGAGTTGTCTCTGGATTTATCTGCGGTATTTCCCGGCTAGGCTTCCTGCGATGATATAATGCAAAAGTGCGATGGCTGCTTCCTTAGCTTGCGCCTGCGAACTCTTCACCAAAGTAGCACTATGACCGCTCAAACTCTCGCCCCGCCCCAACAAATTGTCCAGCTATCGGGTATCAGTTGGCAAACCTACGAAAATTTGCTTGCCGAAATTGGCGATCGGCAAATTCGACTGACATACAATCGCGGCAATCTTGAAATTATGGTACCATCCCCAGAGCACGAACGTTTCAAAGAAGTATTGGGTCGATTTGTGGAGACCTTAGCTGAAGAATTAGATGTAAAAATTGAACCTCTTGGTTCTACCACATTTAAGCGTCCTGAACTTAGCGGTGCAGAACCGGATAAATGTTTTTACATCCAAAATCTGAGTGCAATTAAAGGCAAAAAAAGAATCGACATGGATCGAGATCCGCCACCGGATTTAGTGGTGGAAATTGATATTACCAGCCGTTCGGAAAATAGCTTGCAGGTTTATGCGGATTTGGGAGTGCCGGAAGTTTGGATTTATAATGGAACGCGGCTCAGAATCAACAGATTTGAAAATGGAGAATACGTTGATTGCGAGATCAGTTTAGCATTTCCCAGCTTGCCGATATTAGAGATAGTGAGATTTTTGGAACAAGCAGAAACAATGGATTATTTGGAATTAATTAAAGCATTTCGGACTTGGGTAAAAAGCCAAATTCAGGCAAACCAATGACTTGCCGATCGAATCAAACAAAATTTACAATTTAAACCCGCGAGAAAAATCTGTGTTGCGATCGATTAGAGATGATAAACTAATTTAAATATCAATTACAATCTGGCAGAGCCAGCACTTTTCCCGATATGCGATCGCTAGAGTCTCACAACAAATACCCAGATTGTTTGTGGATGCAATTAGAAGCAATTCCCGTGCGCTCCGTTGCAGTCCAAACCGAGCAGATCCACATTCACTTGAGCCTCAATTTTAACGAACATTGGGAACCCCTGCTAGGCGGTCGCGTCAAATTTGGCTTGCAAAGCGGAACGCTCAAGCTCAATCTGGAAAACTGCGAAATTCCCGTAGCATCGCGTCAGTTAGTAGGTGATTTCATGCTGTCGCCAATTCAAAGCAGCACAGAAGTTTTATTTACGGAAAATCCGGCGGTAGTTCTAGAAAGCGAAACTGCGGAAAAAACCAAAGAAAATCCTGGCACTTTGTGTCATGTTTCCACCCTAGGCGACGATACAACGCCTGCTTGGTTTTTTGCATTGGAGCGCGCTGATTCTGTATTAAAAGGCTTGCTAAAAAGTGTTAGAATAGCAGAATTGACAGCCCAACCATTGCGAATTGCTGCGGCTTTTGAAGTTGCAAAAGAAGATATTTATATCACAGATGCGGAGGGTTTGTGGCCGCACGATATTACGCCAAACCAACATTCGGTTTTAGAAAGAATTTTGACTGTATATTTGCAAGCAAATAAACTCCAACCTGCTCTCAGTTGGGCGCTATTGTCCTACAATTTGCCTGCGGTGGAACAGCCAGAGGTGGAAATTTTCCCGGAAGCTGAAGCTAAATTGCAAGAAATGGTCGATCGCATCATCTCTGCTGAAACCGACAATTTTACAGAGTTGGCAAAAATCGCCAATCTCAATCCAGCACGAGATTTCGCGGGCGCTAACTTGCGCGGAACTACTTTGAATACAGTTGATTTTAGCAGTGCAAAGCTCCAGGGAACAAACTTCCGAGGTGCAAACCTCAGCGATGCCGATTTCAGCGATGCCAACCTGCAAAATGCCAAATTCGGCGGTGCAGATTTGAGCGGCGCTTTCTTAGGAAATGCCGATTTGAGCCGCGCCGATTTGTACCGCGCCAGTCTGGCTTTAGCAAACCTCAGCGGTGCCGATTTGAGCCGCGCCAATTTGCTCGA
Organism: Microcoleus sp. S1D4; assembly: GCF_036700765.1. Taxonomy (NCBI): domain Bacteria; kingdom Bacillati; phylum Cyanobacteriota; class Cyanophyceae; order Oscillatoriales; family Microcoleaceae; genus Microcoleus; species Microcoleus sp. S1D4. The sequence continues at coordinate 90,577 of NZ_JAUBPP010000022.1, read as the reverse complement.
AGTGAACTTAACAAATACTAATTTCAGCGGTACGAATGTCGAGTCAGCAAGGTTTGGGAATAACTCAGGACTTGCGGAGGATGTGAAGTTGAATTTACAGCAGGGGGGAGCGATTTTTGAGGATGTTTAGTTCCTAAGTGCGAGAAGCCTTTCATCCATCCGCATCCCTCGTGGCACGGGCATCCCGCCTGTGCGATGGCTTCAAAAAAATCCCGTGAAGCGTAGCTATCCCGTAGGGAATCGACCATCATCAAACCTTGTAAAAAAAATCCTAGTTAAAATAGAACCATCATTTCCTATCAACTCATCTCCACATAAAAGTATATGAAGATAGAAGATTATCCACTTGCCCAAAAATTGATATTAGATGCTGAAGGCAACATTAGTCAAGTCATTCTAGATTATACCGACTATAAGTATTTATTAGAAGCTATCGAAGATAGAGGACTTCTGTTAGCTATGCGGGAAGTAAAAAATGAAAAGCCGTTAAATTTAGGGGAAGCACTTGCAGAACTGGAAACAGAATGAAAGTAGAATATCTGCCCAGTTTTTTGAAGGATTTATATCATTTCCGGTAACACCGGAATGATGTTGACTGTTGACTGTTGACTGTTGACTCGAATTTATTATTCCGATAAAGAGAGGATTTGATTTTAAAAGCTCTTAAAAGTACGCCTGCTTTTGTGCAAATCAAGGAATTTGCTTTTGTGGAAATTGCCAATGTTAATGATTTACAGACAATAGTTAACTTAAAAAAATTGAAAGGCGATGATAATGCGGATCGGTTTCGGGTTGGCGACTATCGAATAGGTTTTTATTTTGATGGCGAAACAGTTACTTTTGTAAGAGTTCTTCACCAGAAAGATATTTATCGCTACTTTCCACCCTAAAGCTGTTTTCAAGAAACAATTTGATTCAATAAAGATCGATCGCCCTTTTATCCCTATCCGTCCATCCTAGCACGGGCAAGATACCCGTGCTTCCGAATCAGGTCAAAAAGAGCGATCGCACTCCACCCAAACAAGCTATCCTTCTTCCTTCTCCTTAACAGGCGCGCGCCCAGAAATTACAATAAATCCCACCGACTCAAGGGTCATCTGCGGGCGGCGAATTCCCGCTAAAACCGCTTCACTCAACGCACTTTCGGTACTGATTTCATCACCCAAAACCGATTCTAAAAGTTGTTCCGATTTAGAAAGTCGATTCAATCGCAATTGCAATTGATTCACCCGGTTTTTGAGTTGGATTGCAGCACTGACAGCAGAATTATTGCACATTTTCACAAAAGCCTCGCGCCCTCGCAGCAATTCCTCGGATACCACCCGGCTTTTTTGACAAAAATCATCCCATTCCAACGGATCGACAAAACTGTCAATCAGCGAAGTACGATTTTTAGACAAATTATAATCCCGATCCGGGCCGCCTTTGCCTTTATAACCCCGCTGCAAAATCTGCAGAACTTCCGCATCTTCCACCAGAGACATCTGCTCGCTGCGAGCGTCTACAAACACAGTTTCAAAAGTTGGGATAAACAGAGCATCAGCGCGCCGCTGCAAAGCTTTCAAGTTGTAATTGTCGATGCTTTGTGCTTGCAAAACTAGAGCCGCAGGTTCCACATCAGTCTGGATAGAATAATTAAATTGGAAGCCGAACCACTCCATCCCTTCCGCAGCATCCCAACTTTGATCGTGCCGCCACATCGCAAAAGCTTGACCCCGATCGTCCCAGCGAATGTAAGAGCCAAGCGCATCGATCAATCCTTCTCCGATGCGGTAAAGAACGACATCGTTATTTTGATGAGCAATGCGGCGATTGTAACTACCGTACTGCTGACAATAAGGAATCAATCGAGTTCTCAAATCATTTGAAGGAATCAAGGTTTTTTGAGTGGGTTGATAGCGCATCAACCCTGATACTGTCGGATGTTCGATTTGTTTGAAGTGGAGAGCTTGACAAAGCCAACCTTCCGTCGCCCGCTGCATTTCTTTATGGCGGTCGTCGCAGTTTTCGAGGGATTCAAAATACTGAGATGCGCTGTCTTCTAGAGTGTCAATTTCATCGAGAACGTACTGTTCGTCGATTTTTGTTTTCTCTTGGGCGATTTGATTTTTGATTGATTCAATTTCGCTTGACAAGCCCTTTGCTCCCTCAGCAAACAACTTTGCTTCAAGTTCTAGCTGTTTTTGTTTGGCATAAAACTGAAGGCTGGCGATCGATTTGTTGAAGATATCGAAGCCGTCTTTTAAGACTTGAAACCAAGCTTCGTGGGGACTTTCTGGCAGATCCGGGCCTGCAAACAAACAAAATTGTACTCCCATTTTGCTGCCAATGCGATCGACTCTGCCGAGTCTTTGTTCTAGCTGGTTGGGAAACCACGGTAAATCGAAGTGAATTAACCAATCGGTTATTTGCAGGTTTACGCCTGTTTCTGCCGATCGATCGCAGACTAAGATAAAACAATGCGGCTCAGTCTTAAACCGATGCAGACTAGCCTCAACATCATCCGCAGACTTGCCGCTATCGTGGCTGGCGATCGCCTTTTTACCAAATATTTTAGCTAAGTTTTCCGCAATCTCTTGACAAGTTGCCGTAAAACTGGTAAAAATTACAATCTTCGGGAAACGCTCGCCCGGAATTGGCCGTTTAATTTGCTGTTGAATTCTCGATAGCAAATCGCGAGAATTGTTGTGATACTCGCGCGGAACCTTCAAAGCAACTGCCAGAAATCGGAGAATGGCGATTCGTAACAAACTGAGTCGATCGAGTCCTTCCTGGGGCTTTTCCAGGGTATTGAGCAAGGTTTCCAGCATTTCCCTTTCTTCGGGAAACAGCGCTGTTTTGGTCAAAATTGCCGTGTCATTTTGTCCGAAGTCGCGATCGAGTTCTGGAGTCGATTTTTTCTGCAAACGAGCTTTGACAACCCGTTCTAAAACACTCAGCCAAGTACCAGAAGCGCGGAAAAACAGCAGAAAAATTCTCTGATATTCGCTCGACTTGGGAGCGACTGTGCGCCATTTATCGAGTACGGTTTGAATTTCCGACCACTGTTCATCATTCAGATCGTACTCAGTTTTGGGGACAGCATCTCGATCGAAAATCACATCTTCCACCGCATCCCGGCGGTTGCGAAGGATGCGGCGGTGGAGGCGGTAGGTATCGCTAACGTGAGTGCGAATAGTTCGGACAAGGCGAGATTGTTCGGCTGTTTCTGCGGTTTTCAAACAAGTTTCTAACTCGTTTACCAATCCGAGCAAATAATCATCTTTCGCAAACAGAGTGCGGAGTTGAGCTATTTTTGTTTGCAAAACAGCAGGCTTTGCTGTTTCTCGGAAATCTAGCAAGGCGCGACCGATTTCCTGACGGTTCTCCACTCTTTCTTTGAAATTTTCTAGGTCATCTAGACGGTAAGTAGTCGGGTCTAGCAAGTGCAGCATCGTGAGAAAATCTTGCTCGTGACCGATAACTGGCGTTGCAGATAATAACAATAAGTTATGGCTTTTTTGAGCGAGTTGCTGACATAGTTCAAAGGATTGTTGCTGATTGCGATCGCCCGAATTAGCCATTGCGGCCAGTTCCTGCGCTTCATCCACAATCAGAAAATCCAGGTTGGCGTTGCGGCTAATTTGATTGATTTCGCTAATAGCAACAAGCTGCACTCGGTCAGCAAAATGAGACAAATAGAATTTATTTTCTAACTCTTGTCGCCACTGTTCGAGCAAATATTTGGGAACCAGCACTACAGCGCGTCCGTTGGGATCGTCGAGTAGGAATTGGCGGAGAATTGTCCCGGCTTCTACGGTTTTCCCGAGTCCTGCTTCGTCTGCTAACAAATAGCGCACGATCGGGTCTTCTAGGACGCGCCGGACGACTTCAACTTGGTGCGGATAGAGCTCTATGTTAGCAGAAATTAATCCGGTCATGCCGCGGCTGACGGCGCGCTGTTCGATCGCAGATTGCACAAATGCCAATCGGCGATCGTGAAAATACGGTGTTTCTTGGCCTTTGACTGCTAAAATATCGATCGGATCGGCGATCGGAATATTGCAGCGGACGTAAAGTTCGGTTTCGACAGCTTGCAAACTTTGGCTGTCGGGGAGGTCAATTTCGTATTCTAATTTATCTTCATCCCAATCATAAATTCGCCCGATTATCCACCTTTCCTGAGTGTTACTCCAGAGGTAGCAGCGGGTTTGTCGCTGAAGTCTAGCTTCTTGTAGCAAACCCAACGCTATAGTTTTGCGGAAGCGGTTTTTTACTGAGCAAAAATATTCAATTACGGCATCGGTAGACGATACCTCGACAACTTTTCCGATTCCCAAATCGTTTTTGGGCGATCGAACTAACGAACCAACATCAATCATAATTTCAGCCTGACAATACTCACTAGAATACACTAACGCCTGAGCGACAAAAATAACATTAGTTTAGGTTCGCAGTCAGGACTTTAGTCCTCTCTTGGATGTGGACTGAAGTCCTCACTACAAACGGTTGATAGGTAATTACGATCGCCCAAAAACAACGCCGGCATTGCCAGATTCCCATTTCGGGTATTTGTGCATAATACTAGCGTAGATTTCCGAGTCTGTAAAGGCGGCTAACCAAGCTTCTAGCTGATACCAAGGCTGTTCGTTGAACCAATTTTTATCGGTATGAGCGAATTGACGAACAAAAGGTGCGATCGCGCAATCGGCCAATGCTACATTATTACCATACAAATATTTAGTTGCGTTTAACTTTGCATTGAGTTTTTCCAGATATACAGCAGCTTCATCTCGATGTACTTTAGCCTCAACATCAGCATAACGTTCCGGGTATTTATAGCGGTCGAGATGATATTTAAAACCACTATCAAATTCAGCAATTAATGCTAGCATTTTTGCAACAGTACCTTGTTCTGGAATCAACCATTTTTCAGGATCGTGTTGTTCTAATGCCCACAACATGATATCAATACTTTCATCCAGTACCCGCCCGTCAACATCAATCAATATCGGTACAGTACCCTTGGGCGATACATCTAACATTTCTTGTGGCTTGTCTCGCAAAACAACTTCCCGCAACTCGCACACCCGATTGCTAACCATCAGCGCCAAGCGCGCGCGCATAGCATAGGGACAGCGGCGGAAAGAATACAAAATTGGGTATATTATTACTGACATATTATTTGTTTAGTCGATCGCGCGATCGGGTTTTTCGGAGCAGAAACCGGGTTTCTTTCGAGATTTCACGCCACCAAACCTAATTTCTGGTAGAAACCAGGTTTCTTGGAGAAACTACAGGAGTCAGAAACCGGGTTTCTTTCGAGATTTTACGCCACCAAACCTGATTTTTCAGAGAAACCCGGTTTCTTTGAGAAACGCGATCGTACTATTAATCTATCCCATTATCAACTTTTTCCTTAACATCATAGCGCGCGCCAATATGTGTTTGGTTGCGGCGTTTAGCAAGCTCAATCTGACGCTGCCGCTCAAATAAGGCTTGTTTTTTGGTTTCAGTTTTCGAGTCATGACAATGAGGACAACTTACACCAACTACAAATAATTCAGAAGCTTTATCTTCCTGACTAATTGGGTGACGACAACCGCGACAAAGTTCGTAGTTACCAGGCTTTAACTCATGAACAACAGAAACCCGTTCATCAAAGACAAAACATTCACCTTCCCAACGACTTTCTGCTGCGGGCACTGTTTCCAAATATTTTAAAATTCCGCCTTCGAGATGATAAACTTCATTAAAACCTTGAGAACGCAAAAAAGCAGTAGATTTTTCGCAGCGAATACCGCCAGTGCAAAACATTGCTACCTTGGGTTTTTCGCGTAAAGCAGCTTCTTTGAGCGCCCATGCTGGCAAATCGGAAAAGCTTTTTGTTTGGGGATTAATAGCGCCTGCAAAAGTACCCATAGATACCTCGAAGTCGTTGCGTACATCAACTACCACCACATCAGGATCGTCAAGTAGCTGATTCCACTCATCGGGTTTGACATATTTGCCAGCCATGAGAGATGGATTAATATCAGGTATTCCCATCGTGACGATTTCGCGTTTTAAGCGGATTTTTAGGCGGTAAAACGGTGCTTTTTCGGAAAAAGATTCTTTGTGAACCAAATCAGCAAAACGTGCGTCACAGCGCAAGAATGCGAGGACTGCGCGCACGCCTTCTGACGAACCGGCGATCGTCCCGTTGATGCCTTCTGCAGCCAACAAGATAGTGCCTTTGACGTTGTGGTGGTTGCAACAATCGAGTAGCGGTGCTTTGAGGTCGGCAAAATCCGATAGTTCAACGAACTTATATAATGCAGCGGTTAAGAATTTAGCCATAAATTGAATCGATCGCACTAATTAATTTTCATAGTTCTATGAAAATTCAGTTAAAGCGGGCGGTGGGGCTCGAACCCACGACGTCCAGCATGGGAAGCTGACATTCTACCACTGAATTACGCCCGCGTTTAGTCTATTGTACCTGCTTTTACTTTTTAGTTATTGCGGTCAAAAATGACTAGAGAAACATTATACAACAATTTTGCCATTCTGAGTCAACTATTTTGAGAATTAAGTTTCGGTGCCCGATCGCCCCTCCAAACAAAAAAAGTCCTGCACCAAAGGCAGGACTTATACTTCTACTCTTCAGTCCGCGGAGGCGGACATCGTTTGTGTAGCCGCGGTTTCAACCGCCGAGGCCATTGAAGAAACTGAAGAAACGATCGCCCGATCGATCGCCCTCAACCGTTAAACAAAGCGCAAAGAGTTGCTGTCAAGGCCAAAACCAGAAACAGGTTGGACGATCGCGATCAATTCGTCATCCGCCCCAGTCTTCTTGAAAATAGCAGCACCCTCGGGCAATCCAGCCGGAGCAGCGCCGATCCTGTAGGTGCTGGGAGCGCCTTGAAGTTGGATAATATCGTTACTGGGGTTGTAGCCGACAATCAAAGCGTAGTCGCCAGCGCCAGTGCTGCTATCGATGCCGTCGTTGTAGTAGAACTCTGTGGCATTTCCCAGCAAGAAAGTATCGCTACCTTCAGCGCCAATCAGCGTATCGACTTCGCCGCGTCCGGGATTAGCACCGGTATAGTCAACACCAACCAAGATATCGTTACCTTTTGTGCTGTAGAGGAAATCGTTGCCGCTACCGCCAAACAACACATCATTATTTTCACCGCCGTACAGAGTATCGCTACCCTCGCCGCCGAGTAAAGTATTGTTGCCGAGTTCGCCGCCGAGGACATCGTTACCAGCGCCGCCAAATATCAAATCGTCAGATTTGCCGCCCAATGCGGTATCTGCACCGTCGCCGCCTACAAGGGTGTCGTTGCCGAGGTTGCCAAACAAGAGGTCGTTGCCAGCATCGCCGAATAAGCCGTCATCGCCTTTGCCGCCAAATACGATGTCGTCGCCGCCATTGCCTCCCACTGTGTCGTTTCCAGCGTTGCCATACAAGATATTGTTGGCTTCGCTGCCACCGATCGCGTCGTTGCCGCTGGTGCCCAAAACCTGTGGCAATTCGCTTGGTGCGGGCCTGTTGGTGAATGGGGGCGCGATCGGCTGTGCGATCGACAGTGCAGTCGCGGGCGTGAAAGGTGGAGGTGTTGGTGTGGGTGTGTTTGTACCCGGTGTGGGAGTGGGTGTGCCCGGTGTTGGTGTGGCTGCCGGTGTTGGTCTTATAGGAATAGGAATAGGCGTTGTCCCTGGAGTTGGGGTTGTCCCTGGAGTTGGGGTTGTCGCTGGTGTGGGCGTTGTCGCTGGAGTTGGGGTTGTCGCTGGAGTTGGGGTTGTCGCTGGTGTTGGCGTTGTCGCGGCCTCCGGTAAATTAGCGGCCAGGATATCGGCACCCGATAAATTACCCACAGTTTCAATGAAGCCAGCACCTTGGACTGTCGGGGATGCGCCGAAGAAGTCTAAAATCACAACGTCATCGGTAGCCCTGATGATGCCGTCTTTGTTGGTGTCGATGGCTAAACTCGTGCCTTG
>NZ_JAUBPP010000022.1:0-82512 GCF_036700765.1 Microcoleus sp. S1D4 | reverse complement strand
CCTTCTAAGCCCGCGATGGTGTCGTTGCCTGCTAAGCCTGAGATGTTGTCATCGGCTGAAGTGCCTGTCAGGTTGTCGTTGTTTGGTGTTCCGGTGAGCGCATTAGTTCCGGGTGCCGCCGTAGCCTCAGTGAGATTAGCAGCCAGGATATCGGCACCGGATAAATTACCCACAGTTTCAATGAAGCCAGCACCCGCGACAGTTGGGGATGCGCCGAAAAAGTCTAAAATCACAACGTCATCGGTAGCCCTGATGATGCCGTCTTTGTTGGTGTCGATGGCTAAACTCGTGCCTTGGCGGCTCAATCCCAAAGTGCCCGATGACAGCGACAGCGACAGCGCAGTGCTGGTGTTGATCTCGCTGTCAAAATCAGTAAAGTCTAGGCGATTGCTCCCGCCAGTATCCTGAATTTGAAGTTGACTCTGCCCGTTCGCCCGCAACAAATAGCGATCGTTACCTGCACCGCCTCGCAGCACATTCCCACTGCCAAATCCAGCACTGAGCGTATCATCGCCCGCACCGCCTTCTAAGGTGCTATTAAAACTACCCCTGAGATAGTCGTTGCCCGCACCGCCATCCAAGGTGCTAGGCCCAGAGCTGAACAGGGTGTCGTCTCCATCGCCGCCGGCCAGGCTACCGCTTGCATCTAGAAAGTCATTGCCCGCACCGCCATCGATGGTGTCAGTGCCACTGCTACCAGTGCCACTGCCACCAAGGAGGGAGTCATTGCCCGCACCTCCACTGAGGTTGTCGTCTCCTTCACCGCCAGACAAAGTATCATTGCCATCTAAGCCCGCGATAGTGTCGTTGCCTGCTAAGCCTGTGATGTTGTCATCGTCTGGGGTGCCTGTCAGGTTGTCGTTTGAGGATGTACCAGTTAATACTGCCAATGTTTTTTTCCTGCTTGCGATAAACAGGCGGGGGCTAATTTTGAGATTAAGCGCCACACCTTACTTATCTATCAGGGGTTTTCCTCAAAAATTATGCAAATTGTCAAAGTTTTTTTTGCGAGATTTTTTTATTTTATTTGCGCCAAAAGATGTTATGCTTACCACGTTCATATTTGAGCGATCGCCCAAATCTGTATGTACGCACCGATCGATTAATAGAATTAAGCAACGAGATGCCGATCGCCACACCGCAGTCGGACACCGCAGTGCTTTTTCCATACCGGGAGGATATTGTAGGTTATTGTGGCCATACGCAGGGCGATTCCCTACGGGATAACTTCGCTTCACGGCTTTTTGGTATAGTAGAATTGTGACTGTAATGTCGATCGCAATATCACAGAAACCGACACCAAACAACTGATATCGCCGACAGAATACTTTCTCAATTTTGCCACAGATAATATTGATTCTCTGCCTTCACAATCTGGGTAAATGATAGGGAGTAGGTTTTAAGGATCGAAAACTTCATAACTTAAACACCTCCTAAAGTCCTCTCTCCTGTAAGTTACGATATCAAAGGAAGCAGAGCCTCGCCTATCTGCATTACCAGGCTCTTCCTGGTAACGAGCAATCGCTTAAGTTATTAAATTTTCATTCCTGATATCGAGATGTGCGCGATCGAAAACTCGATCGCCCAACATCAGGCATTGTTTCTCAGTGAGCAACACTATGTATAGATTCAATATATTGCTCAATTTCCTCATCCGTCAAACTAATTCCATTCTGCCAAAGTTCATATTCACTGAGATCGATGTCCTCATTCCAAACCAGCCCATAACCACCAGGTTCAATTCTAAAGTTTCTGAAAAACCCAGGATTGCGTAAGTCCGAAAACATTACATTATCTAATAATTTAGAAATGTCATATTTTCTGATTTCTGAATTGGTAAATTTAACAATCAAGGTGCTATCATCAATAGCTTTAGCCGAAACAATGCGCTCAGGTTTCATAAAAAAAAATCACAGTTATTTTAAGGGTGGAAGTTTACTAAATTCTTGGCTGTTCCACATATCTAGCAGTTCTTTTTGGTACAGCGCAGCCCATTCTAATACCAGCTTTTGGGCCCGATTCGGTAAATCTCCTTCAATAATCTCTAAAGACTCAATGGCTATCAAAGCATTGTACTCACCGTAAACTGCGTGAAAATGAGGAGGTGCGTGATCCCCAAAGAAAATTTTGATGATGATTCCGTAAAATCGTGCAACTTCTGGCATAAAGCTTCTCTAAACGACTAGATAAGGATTATTGTAACCAAGTTCAGGGCCCAATGAGATTTGAGATTGAAGGGATTTCTAGCGAATGTCGATCGCAATATCACAGAAACCGACGCCAAACAACTGATATCGCCGACAGAATACTTTCTCAATTTTGCCACAGATCATATTGATTCTCTGCCTCCACAATCTGGTTAAATGATAGGGAGTAGGTTTTAAGGATCGAAAACTTCATAACTTAAACACATCCTAAAGTCCTCTCTCCTGTAAGTTACGATATCAGCAGAACCTGGTAACGAACACAACGAGCAAAACCAGTCTTTTGTCCCTTAACATGAGCCTCTCGATACCCCCTAACCCGACTTAAGAAAGGGGGGAAAAGAGTCTTGTCAAAGTCCCCCGACTATCCGGGGGATTTAGGCGGATCTGGCTACTGCTAAAAGCAAAATTTCTCAGGGATTTAAGGCTTAAATTCACAGCCTCTAGGCTGTACCATTTCCCTAGCCAGAGAACTTTGATCGCCCTTGACGTTTTTTCTTTCCCTGCACCAAATTAAAAATCCAGATTTGCACACCATCCATATAAGTAAACACCACCGGAATCACCACCAAAGTCAACAGCGTGGAAGTCATCAAACCCCCAATTACCGCCATCGCCATCGGGCTGCGAACCTGAGAACCAGCGCCAATTCCCAGCGCAATCGGTACCATCCCAGCAATCATCGCAATAGTTGTCATCAAAATCGGCCGCAACCGCGCTATTCCAGAATCCAGCGTCGCCTCATACGTCGGTTCGCCTTCCTTCTGATTCATAATCGCGTAATCCACTAACAAAATCGAATTCTTCGTCACAATTCCCATCAGCAACACTACCCCAATCAAAGCGTACAAACCGAGGGATTTTTGTCCCACCAAAAGTCCCAGCAGCGCGCCACCGAGAGACAAAGGTAAGGCCGCCATAATTGTGATCGGATGCAGGAAATTTGCAAACAGCAACACCAACACGCCATAAATAAACAATACCGCCGTTCCCAGAGCCCCCGCAAAACCGCTGAAAATATCCTGCATCACCTTGGCATCACCCGAAGATTCTTGTTCCACACCGGGAGGTAAAGGATTCATTGCAGGCAGTTTCTTCACCGCCGCCGAAGCTTCTCCTAAAGTCGTACCCTGCAACAAATTGCCCTCTACAGATACTTGACGGGCTCTGTCGTAGCGATCGATCTGAGAAGGCCCACTGCCCAAAGTAATATCCGCCACCGCCCTCAACGGCACCAAAGTATTATTTTTTCCCGGTACTTGCAGGTTCTTAATTGTTTCGATATCGCTGCGAAACTGCGGCGCTAACATCACATGAATTGGAATTTGTCTGTCCGCTAAATCAAATTTAGCCAGATTTGAATCAACATCTCCAATTGTTGCCAGAGATGCAGTGCGAGCAATTTGCTGCACCGATACACCCTGATCCGCCGCCCGAATTGGATCGGGTTTTACCAAAATCTCCGGCTTCACTAAACTCGCGCTCGATTCTACCTCAATCAGCCCTGGAACTTGCTTCATTTGTTGCGTCAGAGATGCCGCAGTTTTGGTTAAAGCTTCCGCATTTTCGCTCTTGAGGACGATCGACATTTGCTTCCTACCGCCCACACGCCCTTGAGCAAAACTCAGCCGCACGCCCGGAACATCCCGCAGTTTCGGCCGCATTTCCTCCTCAAACTTCTGTTGTCCGATTCGTTGACCGGCCGGCTTCAATTTCACGTACAGACTGGCTGAATTTACGCCACCCGCGCCCCCTCCGCCGCCACCCGCGCCCCCGGAGACAGTCGGAGCGCCTTCAGTCTCCAAAACGCTATCTACGGCTGGGTGGGCTAGCAATAATTTAGTTGCTTGCTGCACTGCTAAATCTGTCTGCTGCAAGGTGGAGCCGGGGGGCAATTCGATCGATACAGTGGAAAGTCCGGTATCATCGCGATCGATAAAACCTGTCGGAATGAAAGGTATTAATTGAACGCTGCCGAAAAACAAAGCAATTCCTAAAATTAGGACGATCGCCCGATGCTTCAGCGCCCAAGTCAAAAGCCGGCGATACTGATAAGAAAGTTGGTCTTTTTTGAGTTCCTCATGATGTCCTTTCTCCTTAAACATATAAGCCGCCATCATCGGAGTCACTGTGCGGGCGACTAACAGCGAAAATAACACCGACGCCGAAACCGTCACCCCAAAAGGCCGAAAAAACTGACCAGGAATTCCCGGCATAAAAGCCACCGGTGCAAATACCGAAACAATCGTCATCGTCGTCGCCACCACAGCCAAACCAATTTCAGCCGAAGCATCCAAAGCAGCTTGATAAGGCGTTTTACCCATCCCGACGTGCCGTTCGATATTTTCAATTTCGACGATCGCATCATCAACTAATATGCCAACCACCAGCGACAGCGCCAACAAAGTCATGCTGTTAAGCGTATATCCCACCATCCTCAGCACAGCAAAAGTAGGAATTACCGACAGCGGCAAAGCCACAGCAGCAATCAAAGTAGCCCGCCAATCCCGCAGAAAAATAAAAATAGTAATAATCGCTAAAGCCGCCCCCAAAATTAAAGCATCCACAGAAGCTTGATAAGAATCTCGGATGTGGTCTGCTAAGGTATAAATAAGTTCCAGCTTCACATCCGGCGGCAAAGTTTTTTCCATTGTCTTGACAGCTTCCCGCACTGCTTCTTCCACAGTCACCAGAGTGCTGCCAGTGCTGCGGAGGATGGCAAAAGCCACGACTGGCTTGTTGTTGAGCCGCGCGCCCTGACGCGCTTCTGCATAGCCTTCGTCAACTTTTCCCAAACTCGAAAGCGGCACAAAACCGCCTTTGGGCAAAGTAATTTGATAAGCTTTCAACTGTTCGATAGTTTTGGCACTGCCGAGGGTGCGGACTGTTTGCTCGGAATTGCCGATTTCAGTTCTGCCACCGGGAAGATTGATATTAAAATTGCGAATTTGGTCGTTAACTTGGGTAGCTGTAATGCCGAGACTTTGCAGTAATTCCGGGTTTAAATCAACTCGAACATCCTTGTCTCTGCCTCCGATTCGCTGCACTTGAGCGACACCTTTAACGGATAGGAGGACGCGGCTGATGTTTTGGTCGATTAATTCGCTTAACTGTTCTACGGTTTGGCGATCGGAAACCACGGCGTAGGACATAATTGAACTGCCGGCAAATTCCACCCGCTTGACAACGGGATCATTAATATCTTGCGGCAAGTTTTGGCGAATTTGGGCGATCGCATTGCGGACATCATTCGTAGCGCGATCGCTATTTGTACCCAACAAAAAGTTAACTGTCGTATTAGAAGAACCATCATTAACAGTAGAAATAATGTGGTCAATATTCCCCAAGCCCGCCACAGCATCTTCTACTTTTTTCGTAACTTGAGATTCAAGTTCTGCTGGATCTGCCCCCGGTTGGCTGACAGATATCGAAACAGAAGGGATATCGATATTAGGTGAATCATCAATGCCTAAAACTGGAAATGATACCAAACCCCCGATTGTCAGAATCAAGAATAGAACAATCGTGGGGACTGGCTGTTTGATCGACCAAGCCGAAATATTGAAAGACATAATGGGAAGAAGTCAGTTGTCAGTAGTTAGTTGTCAGTAGTTAGTTGTCAGTTGTCAGTTGTCAGTAGTTAGTAGTTAGTTGTCAGTTGTCAGTTGTCAGTTGTCAGTTGTCAGTAGTTAGTTGTCAGTTGTCATCAATTGCTGGTTATTAGTTGCTGGTTATTAGTTGTTGGTTATTAATTGTTGGTTATTTGTTGTTGTTGTTAGTTGTTGGTTGTTGGTTATTAGTTATTGGTTATTAGTGCTGTCTCTTCCCCCGAGCTTTGCGTCCAACGTCATCAGGAAGAAGGAATAATTCCCTTCGGCGAAGCTGAGCGGGTGAAAAGAAGGAATAAGGAATAAGGAAGAAAGAAGAAACTAATTAACTAATCGTAGGGTGCGTCAGGGATAAAGTTAATCAGCAATCTCTGAGAAAACATTTAGCCTTGACGCACGCTACAACCACTCACTAATAACGATCGCGATCGGGGACAACTGATAACTAACTACTGACAACTGACTACTGACTACTGACTAACAACTTTTACCCGATCGCCATCCTTCAGATAACCAGCCCCAGCAATAACTACGCGATCGCCCGCTTTCAACCCTTTTTTAATCTCAACCTGAGCTTTCGTCAAATCGCCCACCGCCCCTCCAGTAATCTCCCCAACTACCACATTCTGAGCCTGCACCTTGTCCTCGCCCACAAGTTTGTAAACAATAGAACTGCCGTCAGACTGCGGTAAAATAGCCTTAGCAGGAACTTTCAAACCTTGCTCCGTCGCCGTCGAAATCGAAGCGCGCAAAAACATTCCCGATCGCAAAAAATCGCTTGGCGGCAAATCAATTTTCACCGTAGCTTGGCGATTTTGCGGGTCAACTAACGGCGAAATCTCTCGCACAGTTCCCGACAACTTAATCCGCTTGTCAGAATCTGAAGTAATTTGCACGGCTGTTCCCGGCTGCACTTGCGAAATTTGAGTTTCCGGCACTTTCAATTGCAGTTCTAGCTTGTTTCCGCGAATAATCGAAAATAGTTTTTGATTCCCCGAAGAAACATCCCCAACACGACCAATTCTTTCAGCAACAATACCGCTGTCCGGTGCTCGGACGATCGTTTGTGAAAGTTGAGTTTCTAACTGTTGGATTTGGGCATCATTGCTGCGAACACTTGCTGCGTTGTTCCCCACGTTTGCTCTAGCGCTGCTGACAGTTGCGGCCGCCGTATTCACCTTAGCGCGGGCACTGCTGAGGGCCGCTTGCGCCGTACTGATATTAGCTTCGCCATTAGCTACTTTAGCTTTAGCCGATCGCACTTCTTCCGCTGCTTTGTTCTGTTCTTCCAAAGCTTTATTCAAATCAGCCTTAGCCTTGTTCACATCTTGCAGAGCAGTTTCTCGCTCGGTTTTACGCTGTTCCAAATCTTGCTGGCTAATTACTCCCTGCGCCGCCAAATTGGAAAAACGATCTACTTCTCTTTGAGCTTGAGTTAATTTAGCCTCGGCCGAAGCAATTCCCGCTTTAGCTTGATTCACGCCAGCTTTAGCTTGTTCGACACCGGCTTGGGCTTGGCCGACACCTGTTTTAACTTGCGCTAAGTCAGCGACGGCTTTTTCCACGCCAGCTTTAGCTTGTTCGACACCGGCTTGGGCTTCTTTTTGGCTTGATTGAGCTTGCTGCACCTGAGCTTGCGCTTGGTCTACTGTAGAATCGGCGGATTGTCCTTTAGCTACCGCTGCGGCAATTTGCGATCGCACCACCGAATCATCCAAAATCGCCATTACCTGACCTTTTTCTACCGCATCCCCTTCCTTCACCAAAACCTGTTGGATTTGCAAGCCGTTGGCTTGCGGCAATACCGGCAGCAAATCGTGGGGGGCCACAGTCCCCGTCGCTTCGAGAGTTTGAGCCACATCAGCCGATTTCACAGGCGCGACTGTCACCGTTTGGGCCGCCGCCTGTTGAGCAGCCGCTGGGGCTGTAGCGGCCGGTTTCGCGCTCTTCTGGCCAGCAGTCAAGTGTACCGCTAGCAGAGTTGCAGCTACGCCAATCCCCGCGCCCGCCAACACCGTAGGCCACCTGATTCCTTTGCTGGGCCCAATTTCCGGCTCTTCTGGTTCCCCAAGTTCTGATTGTTCCCCATCTTCTGGAACTTCTAGGGATCTTTCTCGTTCATCTTCCTCACCGGAAAAGTGCCAGCTAGATCGGTCTGAAACTCCACTTTCAGGCGCATCGGCTATTGAATTTCTGTCGCGCCCGCTTTGCACGGGGAGAAGCGGTTGCTTTTCTTCCGCTTCTGAAAAAACTTGATTGGTCACTGTAGTTCCTCCCGCCGGTTTGAACCTTTGGTTTTTTTATATTGTAAAGAAAGATTGCAATTTTTAGATCTAGTTTATTTTAGCCGAGGGCGCTAGTAATGTCGCGTCCTCCTTTTGGGTGAGTGTGAGGCGATTTCACTTGACTGCTGGCCGATCGATCGCCGGAGAGTTGCGATCGACATTTAATTCGCCCAGGGTTCCTCGCCGAGTATTATTAGCGTGATTTGGGGCCTGCGGGCGATCGGGCCAGCCCTGTCTGTAGCAAAACAATTTTCTCGTCACCAACTGATCCTCACAGAATTCAGCCTAATTTTGAACGAATTATTGCTAAAATCAGGCACATCGGCTAAAAAGTTGTACCAGTTTAATTGACAAAAATTACAATGAACAGTGTTTTTTCTCCCGTCCAACAGTTGCTAATTACTTGGTTGCTAGTGCTAGTAACGGGATGGTTTACCCTAACTGCGATCAGTTATGTTGGGGAACTGGTCAGCATTTTAGTGACAGCCGGACTGATTGCATTCTTATTAAATTATGCAGTAGCAAGACTTCAAGTCTTTTTGCCGCGGGGAGTAGCTGCTGCGCTCGTTTACTTAGTTGCGGGTTTGGTGGTATTAGTAATTGGTCTAACTATTGTACCGCCTGTGTTCACCCAAGCGAGTCAGTTAGGGGTAAGGTTCCCGGACTTGCTGGAGTCGGCGCGGCAGCAGTTAGGTGAATTTCAAACATGGAGTGCCGATCGCAATTTGCCCTTTGACGTGCAAATATTGGAGCAGCAGTTATCGGCGAAAGTACAGGAGCAAGTACAGGCGATCGCAAGTACAAGTTTAGGTTTAGTCGTAGGTACTTTTAACTGGTTTATCGACTTAATCTTTATCCTGGTAATTTCATTTTATATGCTCTTAGACGGTAAAAGAGTGTGGCAGGGTTTGACCAGTATTTTTTCCCCAGATATTCGCTATGTGTTAACCGAAACTTTGCAGCGCAACCTCCAACGATTTGTATCGGGACAGTTGCTGCTGGGACTATTTATGGCGATCGCACTAACTCTCGCTTTTTCGTGGCTGCAAGTTCCGTTTTTTCTGTTGTTTGCCGTGTTTATCGGATTGATGGAAATAATTCCGTTTATCGGAGCGACGCTTGGCATTGGAGCGGTTACTATAATTGTAGCATTTATCGATTGGTGGCTGGCGCTGCAAGTGTTGGCAGTGGCGATCGGTCTCCAGCAAATCAAAGACAATTTAGTCGCCCCCCGAATCATGGGGAATCTCACCGGATTGAGCCCAGTAATTATTTTCACAGCTTTACTCTTAGGAGGTAGAGTAGGAGGATTGTTAGGAGTTATCCTGGCTATTCCCCTAACTGGCGTTGTCAAAAGTATAGTAGAAATCTTACTCAATCCCAAATTACCTCCGCAAACAGGCTCGTTTTTCTACAATCCTTTTAACGGCGAGGAATTGAGTCAAACAACGGATCGTGAAACTCAACTAATTTTGGTTGCCGATGAAGAAAAATAGTCTAAGGTTCGTAGTAAAAAATTCTGTCCGTAAAGTTTTTATCAGTCAGCTCGTTTGCTCGTTATTGCTCGTTACCAGGCTCTGCCTGGTAATGCAGACCCGGAGGCTCTGCCTCTCTTTATCTTTACCTCGCAGCTTCTGAAAACATAGGATTTTGGCAGATGTTTAAGTGAGAAAATCTTCGTTCCTTAAGAAAGACTAAATTCCTCATTACGAACCTTTTAAGAAGGACTAAAGTCCTCACTACGAACCAACTTAAAATCTCAAACCTAAAACTTATGAAATGGTGGCAAAATCTTAGGCAAAATCCTCTGGCTCGACTGGGAGCAGTGGTATTATTATTTTTTTATACAGTCGCATTTTTCGCCGAATTTGTGGCCCCCTACGACCCCTACGACTCTCAATTAAACGGTTCATTGTTGCCGCCGACTCAGATTCATTTAAGCACCAAAGACGGGCGATTTATCGGGCCTCACGTTTATCCGACCACTCAGGGCCCAGTAGACGTGAATACGGGCGCTCGCGAGCTAATTGTAGACTGGCAAAAACCCTCTGCTGTCGGTTTGTTTGTCAAAGGTTCTCCCTATAAGTTTTTAGGGATTTTACCTTTAAATATCCACTTATTTGGAACTACCGGCCAAGCCAAAATCAATATTTTAGGCACAGATGAACAAGCTCGCGATCAATTCAGCCGCCTAGTACATGGTAGCCGAATTAGCCTCAGCATCGGTTTAGTTGGTATAGCAATTTCTTTCCCCTTGGGATTGTTGATCGGAGGGATATCCGGTTATTTCGGCAGTTGGATTGACAGTATTTTAATGCGATTCGCCGAAGTATTGATGACGATTCCCGGTCTTTATTTATTAGTAGCGCTAGCAGCAGTGCTCCCCCCAGGCTTAACCAGCGCTCAGCGATTTATATTGATTGTGCTGATTACTTCATTTATCAGTTGGGCGAGTTTAGCGCGGGTGATTCGCGGTCAGGTACTGTCAATAAAACAACGAGAATTCGTGCAAGCGGCGCGCGCAATGGGCGCGAATCCAATTTATATTATTGTCCGCCACGTTTTGCCACAAACTGCAACCTATGTCATTATTTCTGCTACTTTGTCGGTTCCGGGTTTTATTGTGGCGGAGTCGGTTTTGAGTTTAATTGGTTTGGGAATTCAACAACCCGATCCTTCTTGGGGAAATTTGCTATCTCTGTCTACGAATGCTTCAATTTTAGTGTTGCAGCCTTGGTTAGTTTGGCCTCCGGCGACACTGATTATTTTGACAGTTTTGGCGTTCAATTTATTGGGGGATGGGTTGCGGGATGCTCTCGATCCGAGAAGCATTCAAAGGTAATTGGTAATTGGTAATTGGTAATTAGTAATTGAAAATTAATATATTTGTAGGGGCTAATTTTCCAACAATAATCGCCTCAAAACAAATAATATCAAAACCCGCCTCCGCCCAATAATGAATCGAAATAATCTCGATTCTCAAGGTTGATGTAAATTATTCGCGGTGTGGGGGCGGGTTTATTAATACTTGGGATGTGAAGGAAAGATTGTTAGTGAACGCGCCCCTACGGAATTATATTAATGACCAATAACAAATAACCAATAACCAATAACCAATAACCAATAACCAATTGTTTAAGTATTGAGAGGTAAGCGGATGGTAAAAGTAGAACCAACGCCGACTTGACTGTTTACTGAAATATTGCCGCCCATCATAAAGCAAAAACGCTGGCTGATTGCTAGTCCCAAACCTGTACCGCCGTACTTGCGTGTGGTAGAAGCGTCTGCTTGCGTAAAGGGTTGGAAAATGTGCTGCAATTGGTCTTGATTCATTCCAATTCCTGTATCTGTACAATTAAAAACTAAAAATTCTTTAGAGGAGTTTGATTGGGCAGAAGTTTCTGCCGTTTCCGAACGGTTTTCTGCTATCGCTTCGCTGTTGTTGCGGGCGCTTTCTCGGCTGGCGGTGAGGGTAATTGTACCGTTTTGAGTGAATTTGGCGGCATTGCTTAGCAAATTTAATAAAATCTGCCGCACTTTGGTAATGTCACCGTACATACTACCAAGATTGGTAATTTCCTGTAAGTTTAAAGTGTTATTATTTTTTTCGATTAGTGGGGTAGCGGTGTCGGCTACTTCTTCAATTAAGGCGGCAATGTCGAAGGTTTCTAAATAGAGATCCATGCGACCGGCTTCGATTTTAGAAATATCGAGAATGTCGTTAATTAGTGACAGCAAGTGTCGGCCGGATGTGCGGATTTTGTCTAAATCTGGGGTTATTTCGTCATAGCCCAATTCTTCGGTTTCTTCTTGCAGCATTTCGCTATATCCGATGATGGCATTGAGGGGTGTTCGCAGTTCGTGGCTCATGTTTGCTAAAAATGCGCTTTTTGCGGTGGAGGCGGCTTCGGCTGCTTCTAGGGCGACTTGCAAGGCGTTTTCAAAGACTTTGCGATCGCTAATATCCTCGACGCTGCCTTCGTAGTAGAGTACCTCACCGTCGGCGCTGCATACTGCGCGGGCGCTTTCAGAAATCCAAATTATGCTGCCGTCAACGCGGTAAACTTCTGACTCAAATCCTGATATTTGTCCGCATTCTTGCATCACTTGCATAAACTTCTGGCGCTGCTTAGGATTGACGTAAGATTGCTGTCTAATATTTGTGAGATTTGATGTCAATTCTTCGGGAGTTGCGTAGCCGTAGATGCGGGCTAAAGCTGGATTTACGCTCAAGAATCGGCCTTCTTGGGTTGTTTGAAAAATGCCTTCGACTGCGTTTTCAAAGATGCTGCGGTATTTTTGTTCTGCTTGACGCAGTGCGTTTTGTGTTCGATCGCGATCGCTAGCTTCGATCGCCAATGATACCAAATCTGCCAGGGAAGCAGCAAAATTTTGCTCTTCTACTGTCCAGTGGCGAACACTTCCCACCTGTTCGATACAGATAACTCCGACTGTTTGGCCTCCCAGTCGCACCGGCGCATCTAAGGTGGATGTAGTGCCGTTTTCGGCAAAGTAAGATGTCGCTAATTCTCTAGTTCTGATATCTGAGAGAGCGTTGTCGGCTGCGATCGTCCGATCTTCTTCCAAAGCTTTAAAATAAGCTGGATAGTCTGCTGCAGCGAGTTCCACACCCTGGGAGTGCTGCTGGTTGCTGCACCAAAATTGGTCGAGACATTGCAGTTTTGAGCGGCCCTCATCGTACAACCAAGCTCCTGCTCCTTCTGCATTTAAGGTACGAGCCGCAGCTTCAGTGATTTGCCTCAAAGCTACTTGCAAATTGCCTCGATATAGCACTTTATTTCTGGCTAATTCTACCAAAACTGTATTTTGTGTGAGCAATTGTTTTTGTCTCATCCGCCGCAGCGATTCGGCTCGCTTTTTTTCGGTAATGTCGCGGGCTACCAAAATTACGGATGTTTCTGACAGCGGCGAAATGCTGGCGGCAAAACAAACTTCGCGTTCATCAATGGTTAAATCGTACTCGATACTGATAGTTTGCTGAGTCTCTAAAGCTGCTCGGATATGGCTGGTAAAATTGTCGGCTGTAGCTTGCGGAAACATTTCTCCGATAGTTTTGCCCACTAATTCTTCGGCTGGTTTGTATAGCAGAGACATATTTGTGGGCGCGATTTTCAAGTAGCGGCCGGTGGAGTCCAAAACTATAATTAATTCGTTCATGGCTGCAAACAAAGCCCGCAATTCTGCTTCGGTGGCTTCGAGCTCGGCAGTCCGCTCTGCTACTCGCTGTTCTAAATTGGAGTTGGTTTGTTCGAGGGCGACAAAAGACGATCGCAATTGTCTGGCCATCTGGTTGAAAGACTGAGCTAAAAGACCGAGTTCGTTGATGCCTTTGACTTCGACTTCGCCGTCTAATTCCGAGGATGTGAAGTCGGAGGATTCGGACATTTTTGTTAATGCTTTGGAAGCTTCCAGCAGTCGGGTAATCGGTTGGACAACCCAGCGAGAGGTGAAGATTCCTAGGGCGATCGCCAATATGAAGGCAAAAAAGCACAATAAGATAGTTGTGCGAGTGTTGGCGTTAATTTGCTCCATAAAGTCTGCTTCCGGGATGACCACTACGATCAGCCAATCGAGGCCGCGGCCGTCTTGCAGGGGAGCAACCGTAATGAATTGACGTTTGCCGTCTAGATCGAAGGTAAACTGTCCTTGGCTGCTAATTTGTGTAAAACTGCCAAATTGTTTTTGCAAGTATGTGGATGCCGATCGAATGAGCAAATTTTTGCTTTGTGTCGCCAACAGCCGTTTTTGTCCGTCTTTGGTGGTGACAAAGGGCAGTTCGTCCGTGGAACTGGCGACTATTTCCCCGCTGCGTTCGATCGCAAAAACTTGTCCCGACGGGCTAATTTTGATTCTTTTGAGAAAATCGCTGATTTGAGAAAGAGTCAGGTCAATTGCCAGAACTCCTTGCAGGCTGCCCGTTTGGTTGTAGATGGGCATCACCGGAGTAATCCCCAGAACTGGCGCTGCAGTGAAGACGTAGATCGGAGACCAACTGGCTTTTCCTGACTGTTTGGCAGTTGTGTACCAGGGTCTTGTACGGGGGTCGTAGGGGGCGGTTTGGATTAGTTCTGTGCGATTTCCCTGGCTGTCCAGGCGATAAATTTGGCGGTTGGGAGCGGTTGATTCGTCTCTGATGTATACCAAGTCTTCTGCTTCGCGTTTGAGCAAGAGAAATCTGCCCTGTTCGTCGCCGTAGTAGATGGTTGTAGTTCGATCGCTCAGCTTGGTCTGGTTCCACAAATAGCGCTCTAAATTGGGGAAATCTTCCGGGTTTAAGTTTCCCGAAGCGATCGCAGCAGTATTCATTTGCAGAAACAGGTGAGACACATCCCCAAAACTGCGGAAATTTTCTTTCGTCCGGGCTGCGACTTCCAAGCTCAACCTGGTAGCAAGGTTATTGACGGTTTTCTGGCTGTTGCGAAACGACAGCCATCCCGTTACGCCGACTGCTACGGATATTTGTACCACCAGGGGTATCAACAAAACTAGGCTCAGTGACATCTTGGGCGAGCTTTTCATCAGACAACACTGCTCAGAATTTTCAATAACATCAATATTCTTGCACTTACCAGGTTTGCGTATCGTTTGTCGATTAAAAGATGCCCTAGATATTATAAATTATCAAGTTGCACACCAATAGTGAAGTGCCGTAGCCTGCCGCTCAAAACTTGGTTGAGGTTTCAACAGCTACTGTAAAAAATTATAATATTAATTGTGCCACTACTTTTGTGAATGCGCCGATCGCGATCGGGGACACAGCGCCCAAAACTCACACCCGATTAAACATAATACAACTGCAGGCAAGCTTTGATCCCTTAATTCATCAATCAGTCCCAATTATTATTTAACCTCAAACCTCAAATTGTCTAAAATCTACAATTCTCTCATTTTCTCCGGGTGCCGAACGCCAGCCTTGTCCCTGCTGAAAAAAAAATTGATTCTAAATTTTTCTACCAAGCCATCACAAATGTAAGTTATTTGACAATCCTCTGTTAAAAAATTTGCTATTAATAAAATAAGCGGGCCAAATCCCGATCGCGCCAAAAGAGGTTGAACAGTAGACTGTTGACAGTTGACAAACGGACGATCGCTTGCGCCCCGCTCCGCTACGACCTTTTAGCAAAATAATACTTCTGGAGGATGACATGAACTATACATTTGAAATCCTGGGCGTATCTCCAACTTTATCATTTTTTAACCAGCAGCAGGAATTGCTGCAACAACAGCAACCGTCCGGTGTAGAATACTTGGGAAACCGGAAGTGTACTCTCGATTCCTTTGTGGCATCCGTAGAGATAGTTTCTCCCTATCGCGGCTGGGATGTCGATCGAGTCGTAGACACCGTAATTAGTTTCTGGTTTCAAAACTCCGAGAGCATCCAGTATTGGAAGGACAGGTTGCAGGATGCCGGCAGCGAAAACTTGTTAGTCGCCAGAGTAGGCGACATCAAGTCTTTACAAGCCGCATTTGAATCGCTGCTGGGCGAATAGGAAAATTGGTCATTAGTCATTAGTCATTAGTCATTGGTTAGTTGTTATTGGGAATTGGGAATTGGGAATTGGTTATTGGTTATTGGTTATTAATTCGTTGCTAGTTATTGGTTGCTAGTTACTAGCGATCCCCCGATCAAACGTCCAACGTCATCAGGCAAAAGGAAGGAACTATGCTAAATTACCAACTTCTGTTGACAACTAACTACTAACAACCAACAACTAATAGCCAATAGCTAATAACCAATAGCTAATAACCAATAACTAATAGCCAACCAATAACCAATAACCAATAACCAATAACCAATAACAACTAACCAATAACCAATAACAACTAACCAATAACCAATAACCAATAACAACTAACCAATTCCCAATTCCCAATTCCCAAATATTATGTCTCGTTCAAAAGCCCTGCAATCTTATATTTTTGTCCGCTTACTCCTAGCACCGCTAATGTTGTGGACAATCACCACAGCAGTATTTTTGCTGCTCCGGGCCACTCCGGGCGACCCCATAGACGCAATTCTCGGTTCGCGAGCTCCCGCCGCCGCTAAAGCAGCAATGCGAACCCAACTAGGTCTCGACGCACCCCTGTGGGAACAATATCTTAAATACATGAAAGACTTGTTGGGCTTCGACTTGGGAACCTCCATCACCACTCGCGGACAAACAGTCTGGCAAATTATCGGAGATTATTTCCCCGCTACAGTGGAATTAGCAGTGTGTAGCATGGCCATAGCTTTAATTGTCGGCATCAGTATCGGTTCCCTCGCAGCATCCCGCCCCAACACTATTTTCGATGCAGCAGGCCGTTTGTTTGGCATTATCACTTACTCGCTGCCGGCTTTTTGGGCTGGCATGGTTTTGCAGTTGATTTTCGCGGTGCAGTTGGGCTGGTTTCCCTTGGGAACCCGCTTTCCGGTGACATTAAGAGCCCCCCAAAGCTACACGGGACTTTACACTGTAGACAGTCTCCTGAGCGCTAACCCGGGTCAGTTTCTCACCAGTTTGCATTATTTGGCACTTCCGAGTTTGACGCTGGGCATTCTTTTGAGCGGCATCTTTGAGCGAATTGTCAGGGTGAATCTCAAGCAAACTTTGCAAGCAGATTATGTGGAAGCAGCCCGAGCTCGCGGCATTCCTGAATTTCAGATTTTATGGGCTCACGCTCTGAAAAATGCGCTAATTCCGGTGATTACTGTCTTAGGATTGACTTTTGCTGCACTGTTGGGCGGCGCTATTTTAACCGAGGTTACTTTTTCGTGGCCGGGGCTGGCAAATCGCCTTTACGAAGCGATTAGTTTGCGGGATTATCCAACTGTTCAAGGTATTGTGGTATTTTTTGCTGGGATTGTAGTAATTGCTAGCATTGTAATTGATGTTTTGAATGCTTACATCGATCCGCGCATTCGGTACTAAATAGTCAGTTGTTAGTTGTCAGTTGTCAGTGGTTAGTAGTTAGTTGTTAGTTGTCATACCAAATCCGGGTTTTGGATACCCTTTATGAACCAGTCGGCGCAGGCCGACTTTGTTTCTGTAGACGCGGTTTCAACCGCCGGATCATCTTTATCAACCAGTCGGCGCAGGCCGACTTTGTTTGACTCTTCCGCGTTTCAACCGCCGGATCATCTTTGTTTGACTTTCTGGCGGTTTCAACCGCCGAATCATTTTTCTACGTGCGCCAAATGTTGCAGCCAAAATGAGCCGCCTAAGAAAGAGCGATCGAAAATATCGGCTTTTAGACTCAGGACACTTTGCAGTTTATCGGCAATACTAGAGCAATAAAAAGCAAAATTTGAGGAAAAGCTGATGAAATTATTACAAATAACAGTCGCTCTATCGGCTGCTTTAACCCCACTAATGGCTGAAGCTGCCTTTAGCCGCCCGATGGTGGACGCAGGCAACTTTCCCAGAGCCTCAAACCCCCGAGTAGACGTGCCGGTTTGCTTCATCGAAACCCCAAGCGGTACAACTTTTGATTTAGTCAGATTGTGCGGCACCAACGCCGAGCCCCAAAAAACGGCTCCCGCCGCCGGCAACCCCGCCAATGCTCCTGCAAACAACCGCAACGTAAGTAATCCGGCTGCAGCCCCGAACCCCAACAGCGTCACGAGAGATGCTGTGGGCACTCCCATAACTACTCCTGGGAGTGCCAATCCCGCCAATCCCGCCAATCCCGCCAATCCCAACAATCTCAATCCGGGAACTTCGCCCAATCCCGCCAATCCCAACAATCTCAATCCGGGAACTTCGCCCAATCCCGCCAATCCCAACAATCTCAATCCGGGAACTTCGCCGAATATCACTCCCAGTAATCTCAATCCGGGAACTTCGCCGAATACCACTCCCAATAATCTCAATCCGGGAACTTCGCCGAATATCACTCCCAGTAATCTCAATCCTGGAACTTCGCCGAATACCACTCCCAGTAATCTCAATCCGGGAACTTCGCCGAATATCACTCCCCGGAGCAACAATTTGTCTCCAAACGGTGGAAATGGCAATGGCACGGGCACTTTTTGAACTGCCTGGGATGAGTTAAGCTAAGACATTGAAGTGCCGATTCCCTACCCTTCGGGAACGCTTCGCGAACAGGATAGCTTCGCTTCACGCGCTTGAGGATACCTATTGTGTCAAACTTAGTTCAACGCTTAGAAATAACTGCTCACCCGCAACTGGAAAAATCCCTTGGTTATCGAGGAGATAGCCGCTGGGTAGCCTGGGGTTGGGAACCAGACATCGACCAAATTATTTCCAGCGACGGCAAAACAGTCGGCACCGGCAATAATATGGCTTGGCTGGTGTTTTTGCAGCACGATTTAGTTCAGCCTGCTGTACGAGAATACAACTTCGGTGAGGGCGATCGCTACTGGCTGCTTTTAGACAGAGAAACTAGAATTCTCTACGCCGGCGAAGAGAAAGCAGTGCAGAATCTGCTCGAACAGCCGGAAAGTTTAGCTTTGTTAGCTTGTCTCGATGGCGGCCAGAGTTCGCTACCAAACCCTGAAACTTGGCAGCAAACGCTATCTAAACTAACCGCCAAAAAAGCCTTTCGCAACCTGACAAACGCCATTCCTTTCGGCATCGCAGCCGCTTTGATAGGTGCTTTAGGAGTCGGAACCGGACTCTGGGTTGTCCCGGCGGTGCAACAGAAACTAGCCGAAAAAACAACTTTTATTTCCCCAATTAGTTCTAGCGCCAACTGCGGGATTGGCGGTTCCGACGATTTTTCATCTTATGTCGGTTCGTCAAAGGGAAATAAAGAGCTTCACTTAATCGGGGTTTACGAAGCAAATGCCGCTCACGGGAACGGAAAAAGAGCGAAAAGCACTATCGAAGTCAAAGTAGAACGCCGAAACAAGCCAATAATTCTTGCACTTTCCGCCTACGAACCGATTAACTGGAACCTGACTGTAGAACCCGGAGCAGTTATCGAGAAAATCATTGTTAACGGATACCACAACCAAACTGTTTCTGGAGTTTCTGGAATTCCCATAGAAGAGCACAGTTACGAAGAAACCGGAGAGCATATCGGCAACTTTATCTACAAGTGGGATGCTACTCCTGAAAGTGGCGAAAATGACTCTCTAGTCACCAAATTGGAACAGATAAACCGCACAAGTTTAACTTCTTTTCAAGGATGCTATCGAGGTACGAACTTTAGTATTAAATGAGCGCAGCGACAGAAAGTGAAGAGTTAAAACCGAGTCCGATTGAATCAAAAAACCCGCGCGGGCGGGTTTTTTATTAACATTTAAAATTATCGATCTTTATATGGTAAAATATTAAGTCCGGTAGATTGCCGCAACAAAAATGATTGGTTAGTAGTGCGGACTAAAGTCTGCACTACGAAGCAGTTTTATTATTTTTAACAGACCGGACGCGATATAATATGCCGTAGTGTCGTTATCAATTGTCATATAATGTCCGGTAAATTTAACACCATCAATAAGGTTTGTAGTGAGGAATTTATTCCTTCTTGATGCGGACTCAATTCCTCACAACGAACCCTTTTGATTGTCAGTGTTTTTTCTGGCTCAATATCAATTTCTAGTTCTAACAATGCTAATAAAAACTCTATGAAATACTGGTACGAAACCCTCGCAGTAGCGCAGCGAATTTTAATTGAATTGGGAAGACGGCGGCGCAGCTTAGTCTTGTGGAGTATTTTTCCAATTTCTATCTTGCTAATTAACGCTTTAATTTTAAAAGAACGGGCTAATCTCACTACAGATAAAGCTTTTGAAAGTGCCGCACCTGCAAGTTTAGTAGGAGCGGCTTTATTTTTTAGCTGTCTCGGCGGCAGCGTAGCAACGGTGGTTTCAGAGCGAGAACAGCACACTCTCAAACGCTTGTTTATTTCCCCCTTGAGCGGCACTTCTTACTTTTTAGGAATTTTTCTGGCTCACAGTTGTATCGGCATCGGTCAGGTAATCTTAGTATATGCGATCGCCTCTTTTTTCGGAGCACAATTTCAAGGCTCTATTTTATTAGGATGCGCGATTATTTTACTGAGTATTATATCTTACGTAGGAGTCGGCTTTATTCTCGGCACGCAGTTTGCGAGGCGCACTGAAGATGTCAATTCGCTAGTAGCGGCTTTCGGCGTTCCTTTGTTAATTTTAGGAGGGGCATTTTTGCCTGCTTCGCTTTTTCCCAAAACTCTGCTGGATATCGCCCAGTACAATCCAATTTATCACATGAACGAAGCACTGATGGGTGTATGGGCTGGTGGCAAAGATTTTGCTGATATTGAATCGCACTTCTGGTTTTTGTTTGTTTTTGCTATGTTAATGCTCGGAGGCGGATGGATGTCTTATCGGCGGATGTTGAGAGTGGAAAGAAGGCTTTAAGTAAGACCGAAGAAACCGGGTTTTTTACTGAATTTGTGGGCGAAAGCGCAGTATTTGTCGTAAAAAACCCGCTTTCTAGCTAACTCTGTGCGATCGTACTATTAAACTTAAGGAGATGTAAAATTTTGCTGCAAATAGAAAAGCTCAATAAATCTTACGGTTCGCGTTCAGTGCTTAAAAATTTAACACTGCACATTCAAAAAGGAGAAATTTACGGTTTACTCGGGCCAAACGGGGCGGGGAAAACTACAACTATCAATATTTTATGCAGTTTGCTAAATGCTGACAGCGGCAAAGTTTCTATCAATGGCGAACCTGTTTCGGAGTCTACTAAATTGTTAATAGGTGTAGCACCACAGGAAAATTTGCTTTACAAAAGCCTTAGCTGCGAAGAAAATCTCAATTTTTTTGCTCAAATTTACGCTTTAGACCGCAAGCAGCGCCGCTATCAAGTTGAACAATGTTTAAAGGCTGTAAATTTGACTGATAGAGCTCAAAGTCCGGTGGAAACTTTGAGCGGAGGGATGCAGCGCCGTTTGAATATTGCGGTGGCTTTGGTACACCAGCCTAAATTAGTAATTTTAGATGAGCCGACAACGGGTTTAGATATTGAGGCTCGCTATGAAATTTGGGAGTTAATTCAGCGCTTGCAATCGGAAGGAATTACAATTTTGCTAACAACTCACTTGTTAGATGAAGCTGAGCGTCTGTGTCAGAAAATTGGAATTTTAAAGAATGGTAGTATTGTGGCTGAGGGCAGTTTGGAAGAGTTGCAAAAACTGATTCCGGCTCAGGAAATTATTGTTGTTAAAACTGCTGAGGAAGAAAAGGCGATCGTTCGCGCTGCAAAATACGGTTTCATTCCCCGCCGCTACGGTAGCGATTTGGCTTTTTGGCTACCGGAACGTTTGGAATTAAAAGAGATTATTTTGCTTTTTGATGGGATTTCTATTTATTCGATCGCTCGGTATCCGGTGCGGTTAGAACATATTTATGTCGAGGTGACGAAACAAAGCGAACAATGACACAAGGGAGGATTGGCCCGCACTATCACGAACCCTACAAAATCCTTCGCGCCGAAAGAGGCACAGCATCTGCATTACCAGGCAGAGCCTGGTAACTGTTGACTATTGACTGTTGACTGTTGACGGTTAAGAGGGCGGGCCCGCACCATCCACCGCCCCTACTGGCTGGTAACTGTTGACTGTTGACTGTTGACTGTTGACTCGATTTTATTATTCCGATGCAACCGGAATTGATATAAGTATGAGTTTAGACGGCTTTTGCCCACGATTGCCAAGTTTCCATCAGGCGGAAACCGACTGATTCATAAAGCTTTGTCGCGCCTGTCAAACTGTCAGCATCGACGCTGAGTTTAGCGGTATTTGCACCCGCTGCTTTTAAGGTATGCAATCCGGCTAACAACATTGCTTTTCCTAAACCCATTTTCCGAAAGTCGCGCCGCGTTCCCAATAGTTCAATCCAGCCGTCTTTTGTGCCGCTGCGGGGATTTTTTTGGGGTTTGATTTGACAGTCGCAGAAAGCTGCAAATTTACGATCGCCCGAAACAGCAATTAAATCTAATTCCGGCTGATAATTTTCGTCTTGCATCCAGTAGCGCACGATTTCGGCAGTTAAATCGTGGTGGTTCCAGTGATCGATAAATGACTGGTTGAACATTTCTACCCAGGGTTGGATGTCTTGTTCTCCCGATACGTGTGTCAGCGCAAAGTCTGCGGGAAATTCGGGTGTGGGAATGGGTTCGGCGAGCGATCGCGCCATTGTGAGAAAATAGCGATCGACTTCAAAGCCCTGTTTCTCTAACAGTAGCATCAGATCGGTTTTATCCTCACGGCTGTAGGTGTGCAATTTTGCGGGCAAATTGCATTTTTTTCCTACTTCGCCCAGGCGTGTTTCTCCCCATTTAATTATGTCTTTTTCTAAGCCTTCACCCCGTACATTTGGATGCACGTAAAACCAGAGACAAGCTTCTATTTCATCGGTGGAATCTGGCATATCTAACAGTGCCAAACCGATGAGTTTGCAGTTACCGTCTTCCCACAATTGGACATCGCGGGCTTTGTCGAGTTGGGGGGCGTCAAGGATCAGCTTTAGTTCAGTTGCTGAAACTTCTTCGCCTAGTCGATCGACTGTTTCGCAATCATCTATTAAATTTGCGATCGCGCGCCAGTCACTTTCGCCCTTATAGGAGCGTGTTGTCAAGATATTCATAAAAAACTTACAATCCGTAATTTCGGAATGTTCCTGTTAATCGGTATTGGCAAATGAGTAGAGTAATTCTGACATTTTGCACAAATGTCAGTAACAGTCAAGATGGCTGTTCCACAAAAAATCTATTTAGGATGTAAGAGGCCAGAAAGCCTGTTACACAATAAATCAATGTTTTTTTGGGGCTGCAGCAGTCCGCACCTCAACTGATTTTATTATTAGAGAATGATGTTGATAAAACTCATAAACCTGTTTATATCACCCAGGCTTTCAGGTTTTATCTCATAGCGCAATCATAAAAATTGGTTAGCCCATTTGGGCAGTTTTTTTTATTGAAGTCTGTGGTTAGAGGAACGCCCAACCTTTGCAAGCAGCGTCCTCGAAGTTATCAAAGCTGGTGCTTAAGTAACTGTTGTTTAAATAAATTTAATGCAGCTAAGTAAAGAAGTTTTCACCCCCACCGGGTAGTTGATTTTTACTTTTGCTCTATCTTACAACAAATCCTCTTTCAAGAATTTGTTGCTGCTTCTTTTAACTCACCCGATCGGGGGAGGGGAACAGTTGAAGTTCTTAAAAAGTTCCCTAAGTCAACTATAACCGCTCAGGTTTTTTTTGGCAACTTCGATCTGAGGGGAGTTTTGTTAGTATTAGCCCGATCCTGGTTTAGACGGCAGAAGCAGCGCGCTTTGAAGCGTTCGTAAGTATAGTTTTGATAACTTTTTGCCAGACTTGAAGATTTAACTTTATCCGAACGTTAAACTGACGTTAAACTGCTTTCTGGGATTTGTGTGAGGTAAATATGCTTGACAACCTCGATTTAGATATTTCGCTGGATAAAGAAACCTATGAGACCAAAATCGAAGTTTTAATGCAGCAGTTGCGATCGCTCCAACAAACCTGCTGGGAAAAAAAAATGCCCGTAATCATCGTACTCGAAGGCTGGGCCGCTGCGGGCAAAGGCGCACTCGTCAAAAAAATGGTGGGTTACATGGACCCGCGCGGCTTTACCGTGCACCCGATTTGGCCGCCGTCAGAGGCAGAAATGGACTATCCTTTTCTGTGGCGGTTTTGGCAGAAACTCCCAGCCCGCGGTCGGATTGGCTTTTTTTATCACAGTTGGTACACTCATCTTTTAGAAGACCGGTTGTTCGAGAGAGTCTCCGAGGCCGAAGTACCGACAATCATCAGACAAATCAACGCCTTCGAGCGAATGATGGTAAACGACGGCGCGGCAATTGCCAAATTTTGGATTCATCTGAGCAAAAAAGAACTCAAACATCGGCTCAAAAAACTAGAAGACGATACTTTACAAGCTTGGCGAGTGCGGCCGGAAGATTGGAAACAAGCCAAAAAATATCAAGAATACACAACTTTGGCCGAAGAAATGATAACTCAAACCGGCACGGGCCCGGCACCTTGGACGCTAGTAGAAGGCGACTGTCAGCGCTGGGCGAGAGTCAAAGTTTTAACGCAAATGGCAGCCAAAATTACAGAAGCCTTAGACACACAGCCAGCGCAATCTGCACCCCTGAAACTGCCGCCTCAAGAAAAGTTGCAACCCACCGAACCAGACTTGCTCGCCCAAGTAAATTTAACTCTATCCTTGTCGCCAGACGAATACAAACACGAACTTCGCGAAGCACAAACGAGTTTTGGCGAACTGCAACAAAGCATCCACGAAAAGGAAATCCCCGTTTTAGTGCTGTTTGAAGGTTGGGATGCGGCCGGTAAAGGAGGTGCGATCAAACGTTTGACGGACATCCTAGACCCCCGCAGTTACTCCGTCAATGCCTTTGCTGCGCCGACGGACGAAGAAAAAGCTCACCACTATCTCTGGCGCTTCTGGCGGGAGTTGCCGACTGCTGGTAAAATCAGCATTTACGATCGCAGTTGGTATGGTAGAGTGCTCGTCGAACGAGTCGAAGGATTTGCCACCGAACTCGAATGGCGTCGAGCTTACCAGGAAATCAACGAATTTGAGGAGCAACTCACCAGTTTCGGTTGTGTCTTAGTTAAATTCTGGCTGCACATCAGTCCCGACGAGGAACTAAAGCGGTTTACAGACCGACAAAATAATCCATTTAAACAATACAAACTCACTCAAGAAGATTGGCGGAATCGAGAAAAGTGGAATTATTATGAAGTGGCGGTAAATCAAATGATTCAGCGCACCAGCACGCCGACAGCTCCCTGGACGCTAATTGCGGCCGATAACAAGTATTATGCTCGTGTTAAAGTAATTCAAACGGTAACGCAGGCAATTCGGAATCAACTGAAACGCCTATAAATTGGGATTGGTAAATGGGTAACAGATAATGGGAAAATAGCAGGCAGCAGAAAGCAGGCTGGAATTACCAATTTTACAGGCTGCTGGCTCGCTCCATTAGCAATTACCAATCAACCATTACCAATTATCAATTACCAATTAACTCTCAGCAATCTGTAACCCGCCCCAAAACGGGTACCGTGTCCCGACTATCTTGTTTGGAGATTCTAACATTTTAGAGCGAAGTGCCAGCTCCCAGATTTATCTGTGGAGTCAATCTAAAATCTAAAATTATTCAATTCTTCAATCGATTGACTGGAAGTAGCGGGCTTGCAGCCTGCAACCCATAGTTGAGAGCTGAGGGGAATCGAACCTTTCTGAGAAATGCGATCGGACTGGGTTATTGGCAAAAATTAAAAACCACCGATACCAGTATTTCCTCGCGCAGCTAAATGCGCGATCGTTTCCAGACTTCCGTACTAATTTATGAAGACACAGAATATTGCAAGATGCCAGAACTTTTAGCTCGCATTCTATTTCTATTCCTCCTCTTCTCACTGATCAAATCGTGGTGGGATCAATCAGGAGGCAAAGACAATCCGTTAATAGACAGGCTGCGCGTTTTGCTGCTGATCAGCCTTTTGTTCCTGGCTTTTTTCGCGCCAGACACGCCAGTCGGAGCAGCGATTTTCGGCCTCATAGCCTTCTTCTTTAAGCCGCTTGGTTTTTCGATCACCCTGCTGGTGATTGCATCGGCGCTGATTACTAACGGGGGCATCCGCAACCCGGCACCGAGAATGATCCTGGCAGCACTGCTAGTTTTGATCCTTTCGAGTATGCCAGTTGTCGCTTACTGGTTCGCCGATCAAGCTGAACGGGATGCGGCTGCTCGCACAGTTTGCTGCGACGAAACAGCAGCGGCGATCGTCCTCCTCGGTAAGGGAACGACTAACGGCCACACCGCCAACCAAGAAGCGATTCAAATGGCAGAGACAGGCAATCGCCTGCCCTACGCTGCCGTTTTGTACAAAAAACAATTAGCACCTTTGGTGATTGTTACCGCCGCGCCCAGAGCAGATTTACAGAATTCTACTGGCGAAGCTAAGGATATCAAGACTTTGCTGGCCACCAACATGGGCGTGCCGCGCACCAGTATCGTTCTTGACGATAACGGCCGCAACATACGCACCAGCGCCGAGGAAGTGAGAAAAATCCTCGATAGCCGCGGCGTTGGGCGTAAAGTAATCCTGGTAACATCTGCGATTCAGATGCGCCGTGCCAGCCTAGCTTTTGCAAATATGGGTATCCAGGTGATTCCCAGGGCTACCGACTTCTACACTTACCAGCCCGTGTCAGGAGGGAAATCGAGACTGCGCTTAGACGCGGCAGATTTTCTGCCTAATGCAGAAGCTTTGGTAACTACGACGCGAGTATTCGATGAATATTTCGGGTCTTTTTATTACTATATGCGCGGCTGGCAGGCTCCCAGAGCCTAAATTGGCAAGTTGCTGGTGTTTTTCTTAGGCAACAGCGACTGCTCCCCAGATTGGTTTAACATCTCGTGAGAATGAGGCCTTTGTGGGGAGCTGTAATTTCTGAGTCCTGCGGGGTCGCCGACGGCAAAGTTGGCAGTTAATAAGAACACCGCCCAAAATATAGGTGCCTCCCACTCGGATTTTTTTGGGGGTGGCGCTTCTTTAGCTTTGGCGGAGGTGACGATGACTTTGAGGTCTAGTTTGCCTTCAATTTCTTTGCCTTTGAGAATTCCTTCGCTGCATACACCCTTAAAAGCTAGCGGATCTGGTTTTGGTGCTTCTGCTGTGGCTTCATCTGGCATTGTTTTGTCCTGATTTTGGTAGATATGGTTGGATACTAAGTTCTCAGAAGTTCGGGGGTTTTCCGGGCCGGATTCCGCGAACTCTTTCAGAGTTAAGTTGAATATGCACCCCGCCCCTGGCTGGGGATTAAACAGAAGAACCTGAACGCCTTTCAAGTTACTGCTGGTGGGTTGTGGGTCGCAGCGCTGTCAGCCAAGCTGCTATTTATATATCTGGTCGAAACAGAGGTTTTTATGCAAAGACAGATTTTTTCTCAAAAATTGTCAATAAACTTATTATCTCCGCGCCGATGAAAATGTCAATGGGTTTAAAGCAGAGTTTGCTTAGGATCGCGTAAGTAACCGTGTTTCTGGCAATACCTCAAGTGGCGTAATTATTTTAAGAAACTGATTTCTGGCTGAGATAATTTTTATTTTTATAGTTTCAATATAAGATTGGAAATGACAAACTGCATAAGGGTTTAAAGTTGGCCTGCTGTTGCATTGTTTTTTTGAAAATAGTATCGAAAGCGCGATCGGACTGTTAATATAAAATCTCAAACGATCCAAATGTATGCGATCAAGTTTGACAATACATAGGTCTTTCCCGATCGAGCGCAACGGATTTTTGGCTGGCTGCTGTGATAGCTTTACACTCTGTGACACCGCATCGGTATCGGTTGATTTGCGCCTACGGACTAATCGACAGTGAAAAAATCCACTAGCAAACTATCTTCCCTGCAACCAGAACAACTGGCAGCTTGGGCAAAAGAGGCAATTAATCGCAGTAAATCCGGTCAAGTCCCCGCATACGTACCTCTGCTTGCGGAAGCCGAAAAAGAATGGTTGGCCGTGCAAATTCGGGCAATTGACGGTAACATTTTGAGCTGGGGCAGCATTGCTCAAACATTCCCGCTGATGAGCGCAGTCAAGCCCTTGGTGCTGCTTTATTTGCTGTGCGAATTGGGCGAAAAAACGGTTTTTGACTGCGTGGGGTGCGATCCTTCGGAAATGCCTTTCAATTCGCTGACTCAACTGGAAATAGATGGAGGAAAGCCGAGAAATCCGATGATTAATAGCGGGGCGATCGCCCTAGCGTCTCTGATTCCCGGTAACAATGCTGTGGCGCGCTGTCAAAACTTGCAAACTTGGCTGAACCAACAAGCAAACAGTCAGTTATTTGTTGACGAGTTAATGCTGGATTCAGTCAATCAAAAGCGGAATCAAAATAATCGGGATCTCGCCTTAGCAATGCTCAAATTTGGTTATCTACAAAACGCCGAAATTGCCTTAGAAACCTACAATCGAGTTTGTTGTTTGTCGGGAAATGTGGAGGATTTGGCTAAGCTGGGAATGGTGCTGGTAAAGAGTGACGAAGCACTTTGGGAAAACTGCCGCACTGTCAAAGCACTGATGGCTACTTGCGGTTTGTATGAAGCATCCGGTCGTTTTGCGCTGCGGGTGGGACTGCCGGCCAAGTCGGGAGTTAGCGGGGCAATGCTTTCGGTAATTCCGGGCGAGGGTGCGATCGGCTGTTACAGTCCGCCCCTAGATCGAGAGGGAAATTCTGTCGGTGGCTTATTTCTATTGGAACAAATAGCTAAAGCTTTGCGACTGAGCGTATTTGATTAAATAAGATTGCTGTTGAATTGCTCTTAATTTCCTTGAGTTATGGCGGGGAAATGTTTGGCTGTCTGGATTTGGGATTTGCAAGGTCGATCGACCTTTTCATATCATATCCGATCGATTACCATCACAAAAACAGTTCGCAGTGCGGCGGGCAAATTACCCGCCCCACAACAAGATTGAGCTTAATATTGAGGAACAGACGAATCTACTTCTTGACTCCAAGCATTAATCCCGCCCTTAACATTAATCCCCTCAATTCCGGCTTCCTTCAAAATGCCCAAGGCCTTCGCAGAACGCCCGCCCATTTTGCAATGTGCAATCAAGCGATGCCCGTTCAACAATTCCTTGACTTTTGCAACACCTTCGCCGTGTTCGATATCCGGTAAAGGCACCAAAACTGACCCAGGAATTTGACCAATTTGATACTCGTTAGGATTGCGAACATCTAACAGTACAAAATCCTTCGCACCGCTATCGATTAACTTTTTAAGTTCGGTGACAGTCATCTCAGGAATTTGCTGTTGTTCTTGCGCTTCCTGGTCTTTAGCTTGAGGAATGCCGCAGAATTGTTCGTAATCGATTAACTTTTCAATTACGGGGCGCACTGGATTCGGCCGCAGTTTCAATTCGCGGAATGTCATTTCTAGGGCATTGTAAAGCAACAATCTGCCGCTCAAGGTTGTGCCTTGACCCAAGATAATTTTGATAGCTTCCGTTGCTTGGATAGAACCGATAATGCCGCACAAAACGCCTAAAACGCCACCTTCGGCACAGGAAGGAACCATCCCTGGAGGGGGGGGTTCAGGGTACAAATCGCGGTAATTCGGGCCACCTTGGTAGTTAAAAACTGTGGCTTGTCCTTCAAATCGGAAGATGGAACCGTAGATGTTGGGTTTGTTTAACAGGACTGCAACGTCGTTCATCAAATAGCGAGTCGGGAAGTTGTCCGTGCCGTCGATGATGATATCGTAGGGAGTGGCAATGCCGATCGCATTTTCGGAACTAACGTGAGTATTGTACAAATCAACTTGACAAAAAGGATTAATTTCTAAAATCCGATTTTTTGCCGAATCAATCTTCGGCTTCCCAACCCAAGAAGTGCCGTGGATTACTTGGCGCTGCAAGTTGGAATGGTCTACAACATCAAAGTCTACAATCCCAATGCGGCCAACACCGGCTGCTGCTAAATACAGCAACAGCGGCGAACCGAGTCCTCCCGTACCGATGCAGAGTACGCTGGCTGCTTTGAGGCGCTTCTGCCCTTCCAATCCAACTTCTGGGAGGATGAGGTGGCGAGAGTAGCGTTCGTATTCTTGTTTGTTGAGCTGGATCTCGTCCAGATTAGGATTTAGCATGATATTCTGTTATAGGCCGATTTTGAATTATATCCTATCTAAATTTTTCGCATTTTTGCGTGTTTGTTATTTTTACTAACTATTTCTTAATCTGAGTCGGTTCGACTGCGACAATTTCCTCTGCTTGAAAGTAGCCCTCGGAGTCGAGAACCCAACTGCGGAGGTCTTGTGAACTGCCTTGTCGGACGGACACTATGATGTATGAGTATTGGGCCCATGCCAATGTGCGATCGCACTCCGAGGGCACTGCCGGACAATCTGTGTGAGAATGGTATATGCCGATGATGTCTAAATTGCGATCGCGCGCGTGTTTCATAGCCCGCAACATATCTTCAGGTCTAATAGCATATCTGCGTTGTTCTGTCAATTCTTTTTGTTCTGGCCGATTCTCTTCAGCTTCGGCACTCCAAGCGTTGTCAGTCGGCACAACTTCTACTACAGTTTTCACACTTTCTGCGATCGTACCTAACAATAAACCGCAGCATTCTTCTGGATAAGCGCTTTTGCCGTGGGTGCGGATTGATAACAGGTGTGCGGGGGTAAGTGCGATTTTTTGCATTTTATTTTAGGCTTTTTTTAAATGAACCGCGAAGACGCTAAGGACGCGAAGGAAGAGAGGAGAAGGGAAGAGAAGAAGTTGATGTAAGTGTGTGTATAATTCGTGAATCTATGGTGGACCGCGCACACCCTACTGGTTGATCTATGTGTACAATGTACGCATAATTTGTAACTGTAGGGTGTGCAATCCACGCCTTATATCAAATCCGGTAGCATCGGAATTATTCATATCTCTATTCTCTCTCTCTCTGTCCTCTGTGTTCTAGCGCCGGTTAAATCATTCCGATGCAACCGGAAACGACATTACGGGTGATTGGTATCAAGTTGGTGTTTGCTGCAATTCGGGCCGTTCGTCTGGGACGATCGCATTTTCGACTGGACAGACTTGCAGACAAATGCCGCAGTCTATGCAGGTATCAAAATCAATCCAATACCAATCGGTGCCTTTGACGTTTTTGCCAGGGCCTGGGTGAATGCAAGCCACCGGACAAGCGCCGACACAATCAGCAACTCCTTCGCAGATATTTGTAACGATAGTGTGCGCCATGTTTCTATTTTAGTTTTTAGTTTTTAGTTTTTAGATTTGACATTATATCATGTCTGTCTAATTACAACAATACAATTGGTTCGTTGTGATGACTTTGGTCAAGATGGTTTTTGGCTGACTAAAGTCCTCA
The DNA here is from genome assembly GCF_036700765.1 of Microcoleus sp. S1D4. Lineage (NCBI taxonomy): Bacteria > Bacillati > Cyanobacteriota > Cyanophyceae > Oscillatoriales > Microcoleaceae > Microcoleus > Microcoleus sp. S1D4. Next base: position 51,518 of record NZ_JAUBPP010000022.1, on the reverse strand, counting down.
CTACGAACCAATTTTTTGCGGATTTAATTCCGCACTATGAACCTGTTTTTTGCGGACTTAATTCCGCCCTACGAACCGTCTTTGTTATAACTAATTGGGGGGACGTGATGTTAGGAGTTAGCTTGACAATCGAGCTTAATTTACTGTTTCAATTGTTGCAGCGCCTTCGGCATTTACCCAGGCAATTTGACCAATTCTACGATCGCGCGCATATTCCCGCGCCGCCTCTTCGTTTTCCCTATTCTCTAAATCTATCTCTACCCGGACTGGGGGACTGGACTCTCTGAGTTTGCGGGCATAATCAAAGGCTGCTGCGGCTGCTTCAGGAGTTTGAGGCACAACCAACCATTCGCTGGCTGCCGTCTCTGCGGGCAATTGACCTTCTGTCAACAAAACTTGGTGCAAATCTTCGATATTTAGACAAAACCCGATGCCGGGGGAGTTTTGGCCTTGGGGGTCGAACAGTCCCAACAGTCGATCGTACCGCCCGCCTTGTCCTAAAACTCGCTGTCCGCTTTTGCTGCTGCTGACAACTTCAAACACTATTCCAGTGTAGTAGTCAAAGGTTTGAATTAAACTCAAATCGAGGTGGATGTGAGATTTTAAATTGGGGATTTTTGCTTGACATTTTTCCAGCAGTTCGATCGCACTTTTGAGTTCATTTAATGCGGCTTGCTGTGGTACATCCAAATCCAGCTTCGCCACAATCTCTAATACATCTTCTGGGCGGCCGCGCAAGTCAAATAACAGCAGAGCTCTTTCTCGCAATTCGTCAGAAAGCGGCAAGGTTTCCAAGGCTATTCGATCGAGATTGGCGATCGCGTGGCGCACTTTTTGCCGCACGTTTGGCGCAAACGGTTCTAGCAATGTTGCTGTCAAGCCCGCTTCTCCCAGCACCAAATGCCAGTCATCAATTTCTAGGTTTTGCAAGCACTCAGACAGCAGCAGCAGCACTTCTGCATCCGCAACGCTTCCCCCCGCGCCGAGGAGTTCTACCCCGGCTTGATAGAACTCCTGTTGCCCGCCGGAACCCGTATCTGTTCCTTTGCGGAAGACGTTGGCGTTGTAGTAGAGGCGCTGGGGCTGCCAGCGCGTCCCGGACATCCGCATCGCAGCCGCCCTGGCGATGGATGCTGTCAATTCTGGCCGCAAGCCGAGTTCTCCATCTTCGGCATCTTGGAGTTGAATTAAGGTCGATCGGTCGATCGCGCCCCCAGCCATCAATGTCTCCAGCCTTTCTAGAGTAGAGGTAATAATCCGGTGATAGCCCCAGCGGTGAAACACCTGCTGCAAGCGCCGTTCGATCGAAATTTTTTGAGCAACGTCAAGGGGCAATAAATCTCTTGCACCCGATGGGGGTTGGTGAACCATATCAATTTTAGAGTTTAGACTTTAGATTTTAGATTGGGCTTAGAAGCTTAGCTTGAGGGACGGTGTTAAAGTCGAACGTGGCAAGCCTAACATTCGACTTTAACAAATTAAGGTGTCATATCGATTTTAGATTTTAGATTTTAGATTGGGCTTAGAAGCTTAGCTTGAGGGACGGTGTTAAAGTCGAAGCAGGCAAGCTTAACCTTCGACTTTAACAAATTAAGGCGTGATCGCGTTTTGGTTTGCATGGGAATAATCATTTTCCCCGTCAGTGCGATCGGATGTGATATCACCAACTCTTGATGCTTTTGAGCAAGATCGCTTCACTGCTGAGCAGTTTACCAATTTCTAAATATTCCTGACTCACAACTCACAACTTCTCACTTCTTCTTCCCGCTAAACAAACTTGCAAAAAATCCTGGTTTCTCTTCACCTTTTTTGGCTTTTGAGGCAGCTTGTTCGAGCTTTTTCTTAACCTCCAAAGCCGTCGGTTCTTCAGGATTTGATGCCAAAGCTTTGTTCATCTCAAGTTTCGCCATTGTCGCTTGATTTTGCTCAAAGTAACACATTGCTAACATAGCGTGAGCCTTGCTGTGTTTTGGAGCGCGCTTCAGGGCTTCCCTCAACTCCAAACTTGCTTTAGCGTAATTTTTGCTGTCCATAAATCCTTGAGCTCGGCGGCAATAGGGCTCGATATGCGTGTCTATTACTGGAGTTGGGGTTGGAGTTGGGGTTGGGGTTGGAGTTGGGGTTGGGGTTGGGGTTGGGGTTGGGGTTGGGGTTGGGGTTGTGACTTTTTCAGATGAACCGGTTCCAACCGCACCGCCCAAGCGCTCTTTTCGCAGCAAATAAACCATGTTTAGTTCGCTAATTTGAGCGATCGCATCTTGCGTTTCCTCAACAGATTCGTACTGCTTGAGAGCGAGTTTGCTAACTGCTGTTTTGTAAGCTTCTTCCAAATTTTTAGCGGTAGTTAACTCTTTAGCTGCTGCACTTTCGATGTGCATTTTTCCTTGTTCTTTAAGGACACGCTTACTAATGGCTGCTAACAGCAAGCTGTATTCTTTGCGATCGCTTTCTTTGGAGAATTTATTGTAGGCCGGATTGACCACTTTTGACAAAAATTGGTTGGCCCAATCTTTATCGGCTTGGCTTTCAAAAGAGCAAGTATCCGAATGCAAGCGTCGGGCAATTTTCATGTAGCGCTTGCGGATGTCGTTAAACTCGGCGTCTAAAGGAACTCCCAAAATTGCGTGCTGATCCGTAAAATCGTACTTGAACAACCCTTTTGTCATTTCAAAAGACATAACTTTTACTCTCGCTTTCCTGGCTTTTCACTATCCTTTAATGTAGCTTGACTTAAGGGGTTGTGACCCCCGTATTACCCCCGATCCCTTGCTGTCGAAACGCTACTTCCATGAAGATAAGGGAGGAACTGACAGCAGTGCACCGCTTAGTTCGGCGTGTATTTTGCCGTTGGTGGCCAAAACTCGACCAGAGTTCATCTCAAAGGCACCGCCATCATAGGCTGTAACTTGACCTCCGGCTTCGGAGACGATGAGTACGCCGGCTGCTACGTCCCAAGGGGAGAGTCCCCGTTCCCAGTATCCGTCCAATCGCCCGCAGGCTGTATGTGCTAGGTCTAGGGCTGCGGAACCGCTGCGCCGCACGCCTTGGGTGAGGTGGGTGAGGTGACAGAATTCGGCATAGTTATTATCTGCTGTGGAGCGCCGATCGTAGGCAAAGCCGGTCACTAGCAAGCTATTTCTCAATTCTGAGCTTTGCGAAACTGCGATCGCCGAACGGTTACAGGTTGCGCCCAATCCTTTAGCTGCGCGAAACAATTCGTTATGAGAAGGGTCGTAAATTACGCCAATTTGTGGTATACCGTCGATTAAAAGTCCGATCGACACGGCGTAAAAAGGATATTGGTGAGCATAATTGGTTGTACCGTCCAAAGGGTCGATCGCCCACAGGTATTTGCTAGCTGCATTCCCTAATGAACCCGATTCTTCCGCGAGGATGGCGTGTTCGGGTACGTGGCGGCCGAGAATTTCTAAGATGACGGCTTCTGAGGCTTTGTCGGCTTCTGTGACTAAATCGCCCGATCGACCTTTTTCTTGAATATTTTCTAATTTACCGCAGAAAGATTGCAGGACGGCACCGGCGGCCAGGGCTGCTTCGGTTGCTATTTCTAAGTAGTTTTGCAGTTGATTGTCTGTCATTGGGAAGAAGGAAGAAGGAAGAGGGAAGAAGGAAGAGGAAAGAAGGAAGAGGAAAGAAGGAAGAGGGAAGAACGAACCGCGAAGACGCGAAGGACGCTAAGAAAGAGGGAAGAATAATCCTAATGCCAACTGTCAACTGTCAACTGTCAACTGTCAACTGTCAACTGACTATTTCTGCTGATTTTGTTGGCGAAATTCTGCGGGTGTTTGGCGCAAAGCTCGTTCTGGATTCCACAGGCCTTTACCCATGAGTCTCGCCCATTCTTGAGCGTTTAGGAGTCGCTGTTGATATTTCGTGTTGCGCGATCGCCCTGATGCCAAAACATAACCTTCTTTGACTAGCTGTTCGTTGAGCAAAATTCCATCTTGCCACAAATAAGCTAATTTGCGATCGAACTGGTCTTTTTCTGCGATGTCGGATTCTAACAATACTTGTTTCCCCCCAATTAGTTGTTCTAATCTTTGTTTGGCTGCTTCTCCCCAAGGTTGCTGTTGAAAATCTGGTGCATCAATACCAATCAGTCTGATTTGTTCTAATAAGGCGATTTTGTCGGCTGTGCTGATAACTTCGATTGTTTGCCCGCTGAGGATTCTTTCTACTTTGGCGATCGTACCTTGGGGCATTTCTGGTTTTTGGCAGCTAGCTAACAACACGCAAAGGGCGATCGCAAATAACCGATAAAGCAGCATTATTAATTGGGAATGGGGAATTGGCAATTGGCAATTGAGGGAAGCTATACTTTGGCAGGGAAAATAAAAGTTTTCTGTTTCGTAATAAATTTTCCCTTGTAGTGATGTCTCGCCCGCGATCGGCTCGCTCTGGTATAATTCCGCTACCGGATTTGAGATCATTCTTCATCCAAGGGCAAACCAACTCTAACCTTACCTTTACCGAAATAGCGACCAAATTGCAATTCATAAACTTCGTCTTCGTCTTGCGTCTCTACCTCAATGTTAGAACGGGGATAGCAGACGCACAGCAAAGCATAACCTTCTTTTTGCAGTTCCACAGAAAGCCCCATTGCTTCAGGCTGGTGCAGTTCCCCCGACTTGACGCGCACCGCACAGGCGGTACAAGCGCCGTTGCGACAGGAAAAAGGCAATTCTACTCCTTGGTTTTCCGCGCTTTGGAGGATGTAGCGGTCTTCGGGTACTCGCACTGTGTGGCGATCGCCTGTCTGTCTGTTATGAATTTTAATGGTGTAAGAACGAGTCATGGAATTTTAGATTTTAGATTTTAGATTTTAGATTCGGGTTTGGCAGGCAAAATCCTTGATATCAATGGGTTTGCGCTACGGCGAGGAGAATTCTATCCGCCCCGCGTGACACCCTACCCACATTAAACAACAAATTTATGCCCTTACCCCTTCCCAAATCTGATTTGTTCTGCTAATATAGTTTAGCTGTGGCTAAATGAATAAATTTAGTCCTGGAGAGGTGGCCGAGCGGTTGAAGGCGCACGCCTGGAAAGTGTGTTTAGGGCAACTTAACGAGGGTTCGAATCCCTCCCTCTCCGTTTATAGCCTTTGTCAAAAAGGTAAGTTACAAGTTGAAATTACAGATTGGGGGATTGATGGATTGAGCGATCGATCGGTCAATCCCTTATCTTTTGCCAGAAATGTTATAAACCCGCCCCTCGAAAAAGCTTAAAAGTTAAGCCAGAGACCTAAAATCCCTGGCTTAACTCAACCTGAAATATCAACCATTCTACTGCTTCATATCGGCCGGAAAAGCACCAGCTTTCACCGCCACAGTCACCGGTTGCCCGCCGCGACTCAACTCAAGCTGCATATCAGTGCCTACTTTACTTTTTTCGACAATTTGCTGTACGCTGCCAGCATCAGTTACTTCTGAACCGTTAATTTTCTTAATCACGTCGGCAACGCGAACTCCCGCTTGTGAGGCCGGAGAATCTTTCGCAACTCCCAGAACTAACACGCCTTTATCGTCAGTCAGCTTCAATTTAGGGTTGGGATTTTTATTGAATTCTGCCTTGATTTGGGGGGTAATGCTCAACATCCGAACGCCGAGATAAGGATGTTCGGCTTTTCCGGTGCTTACTAATTGGTCGGCAATTTGTTGCGCCCGATCGATCGGAATCGCAAAACCCAATCCTTGGGCACCTTGAATAATCGCCGTATTCATGCCAATAACTTGACCGCGCTGGTTCAGCAACGGGCCACCCGAGTTACCGGGATTGATGGCGGCATCGGTTTGAATAAAGCTGACGCGCTTGTCGGGAACGCCGACATCGGCGCTAGAACGGCCTGTAGCGCTAATAATCCCCACAGTCACGGTATTGTCCAAACCGAGGGGATTGCCGATCGCGATCGCCCATTCTCCCGGCAGTAACTCTTCAGATTTGCCCAAACTCACCACAGGCAAATTGTTAGCTTCAATTTTCACAACAGCCACATCAGTAACTGTATCTACCCCTAAAACTTTGCCCACAAATTCGCGACCGTCCTTCAGTTTTACCGTCACCGTATCGGCACCGTCAACAACGTGAGCATTAGTCAAAATGCGACCGTCGGAACCAAAAACAAAACCCGAACCGGAGCCTCGTTCTACCCGATTTCCCTGCGGTACCTGAGAGTCCGGCCCGAAAAAGCGGCGGAAAAACGGATCGTTCAAAACATCAGGCTGTTGGGTTTTCACCGTGCGAGAAGAATCGATTCGCACCACTGCAGGCCCGACCTCCTGCACCACTTTACTCACAAAATTTGAGTCTTGAGAAGGCAGTATATTTGCCGGGAATCCTGAGATTGGCGATGCAGCATTTGCAGGTTCAGCTTTGATGGCGTTAGAAGAGCCGGGAAGTGAAGAAGTTAGGGCATTGCAGCCGACAGTTGCGGTGGAGCCGATCAAAATTAGAGATAAAAAAGCAAGTTTTTTGGGCATAGAAAACTTGCGAGAAAGCTGAGTTTGATTAGGCATATTTTTGCTTGACATAGTATTGATATGGTTGGAAAATGGGCGAGACTTATAATTATCGTTTTGCATTTTTAGCACTACCGTGTAACTAACTTACAACTCAATGCTCTATAATTTTAATTCAAGCATTTGTTAGATCTACTTGCCTGGTAGGGTTTACCCTACAGGGTGGGGTAGAAACCGGACTGTACCCGGCTAATGGCTGATTGCTGTTTGCAAGGGCGATCTTTTGTCAGCACTGGCCAATTGCCACCTAAATGCGATAATACATACTACGGTAGCCGACCCGCATATTCCGTATTTTCTCGGAAGAAATCTTCATCGAATCAGTTTTGTCAACTTAGCGGTCGCGACTGCAATTAAATTAGTTTGCAGTCAAAACCTGAGTCTTGACTGCAAAGGCGATCGGGGTTATTTTACGGGCTGCGAGATCGTTCCCAATTTTAAAATCTCAAATCTAAAATAGTATTATTGCTCCATAGGTTCAATAGCATTAACCTCATCAATTTCCATCGATTTGTGCCTAGAAATTTCCCAAGCATCAACAGCATTCTTAATAAAACCGGCCATCGGCACCGCAACTATCAAACCTGCTAATCCCGCAACTTTCACCCCTATTAGCAGCGACACTAAAATCCACACGGGATTCAAGCCGATAAAACCGCCTAATAACCGAGGAGCTACCCCGCTTTCAATGACTTGATCGATTATGGTAGCAACAGCTAAAACTGTGACACCAAGCCAAAAGTTGTTTAATGTAATCAGCAAACTGACAACGCAAATACTAAAAGGTGCCCCGAAGGGAATCATCGTCATTACACCCACACCCAAACCGAACAGCAAGCCGAAGGGAACTCGTAAAATTAAAAAAGCCACAGTCATCGATAGTCCCATCAAACCCGCCAAAGTTGCTTGGCCGACGAAGTAGTTGTGGAAACTTCGCGCCAGCAACAGTCGCAATTGCAAGCTCAGTTTGGAAGGTAGCCACTTAAATAATCCTTCCCACAGGCGATCGCCGTGCAAGAGCAAGTAAAATGTCAGGACTATTGTCAGGAGAAAATTCACGGCACTGTCTGCCGCACCCAAACCAAATTTGAGGATTTCGCCCGTGAGAAACTGCAATTGAGCTGAAAGTCGATCGTTCAATTGAGCAGTTAAACTGGTAATATCAATGCGGAGATTTCGATTTTCCACCCACTTGTTAAATGCTTCAATCTGTTGCGTCCCAGAAACTATCCAAGTTGGCAGCCTCGTGGCGAGTTCAGTGACTTGATTGAGCAAAATAGGAGCCAGAGTGATAGTTAAAACCACTAATATCAGTAAAGTCAAAAACAATACCGACAAAACTGCCCGATCGCGCTTCAAACCATATCTGCGGAGAAAGCGCACCGGATAATCTAGCAAAAAAGAGAACACTGTAGCGACTACCAAAACGGTAATCAGGGCCCGAAAATATTCAAAAACCAGCAGCGCTAACCAGCAGTTGAGTACCGTTAGCGGAAAGAACAATCCGTAAGTCCACCAATGCGACAGTTGAGTGAAACGTCTCATCTAAGTTAACCCAGTTAAAATTGGAGATGCCTGATGCGAGATTGACACTGCTATTCGCGGTTCTGGGTCAACCATTTTATGTTGAATTTATTTATACCAGCCTGCAGAAAATCATCAGTTGCTCGACCAGCCGCAGAAATTGAGCTGCTGGCAGGCATTGCCTGCCAGAACCATCTTATATCGTTTCCGCCAGTATAAATATATTACCTGCGGAATAACTTACTTTTTGCTGTTGCTACCAAAACAGGATAGCGACTCGCGATTCAACCTTTTTTCCCGTGCCGTTCGAGAGCTAATTGAATTAAACAATCTACTAATTCTGGAAAAGGAATGCCGTCCGCCGCCCACATTTGAGGATACATACTGGTAGCTGTAAAACCTGGGAAAGTATTAATTTCATTAATCAAAACTTCTCCCGTCGATTCAATGTAGAAAAAATCTACTCGCGCTAAACCGGCTGCGTCTACAGCCAAAAACGCTTGAACTGCCATTTCTTGAATTTGCGAGGCGATCGCATCGCTAACTTTTGCCGGGATTGAGCAATCGGATTGTCCCTCAGCATATTTAGTTTCATAGTCGTAGAAATCGCTTTTAAAAGTAATTTCTCCCACCGTAGAAGCTTTTGGGTTGTCATTGCCCAAAACCGCACATTCTAACTCTCTAGCCACCACACCCGCTTCCACAATTATCCGCCTGTCGTAGCTAGCAGCGCTGTCGAGGGCCGCTTCTAATTCAGCGCGCGATCGAGCCTTAGAAATTCCCACAGACGAACCCAAATTCGCGGGTTTTACAAAGCAAGGATAACCCAAACTTTCCTCAATTTTGTCGCACAGTTTGGGGAAAACGCAAGGATTAGACCAAATATCGGAACGGTTGACAGCGACATATTTTACCTGCGGCAAACCAACTTGAGCAAAAGCCATTTTCATCGCAATTTTATCCATTCCCAGCGCCGATCCCAAAACCCCGGAACCGACAAAAGGAATTTGCAATAATTTAAGCAACCCTTGCACCGTACCGTCTTCGCCGTTGGGCCCGTGCAAAACCGGGAACCAAACATCTACGGAATTAAAATTAGGAAATTGCGGCAGTGGAGAAGACAAAGTAGAGTTTTCGGGTTCTCCTTGTGCTGTTTGCGACTCTATTTCCAGAGATTTTCCTGTTTCTAAAACTTGTTGTGGTGTCGCGCCCGACAGCCAGCGGCCGTCTTTTTGGATGTAAAAGGGCAGAACTTCGTATTTAGAGGCATTTGCATCAGCAGCGAGGGCACGGGCGATCGCCCGCGCCGAACTAATCGAAACTTCATGTTCGCCCGATCGCCCGCCGAAGAGTAACCCGATCCGCATCTTCGTCATTTTTCAATACTCCCGGTACTTTTTGACAAATATACACGCACTTAGCGCAGCTAGGCCAGGAAGTACGAGACAGCAAGTGAGAATCGAGGGTAAGGAAACTTGGGCTATTATCAGCTATAGCTACTCCGGCTGTATAGGTTTCACAAAACTGCTGCGAGCCCGAACAAAACAATTACTCGGCCCGCCGACGCCCTCACTTTTTGCCACAAAAAACCAAGGTTTATGTCGATCGTCATACAAAACCCCCAATCCGCTAGGGCCGAGATAGATTTCAAAATTCTGCCCTTGTTTCAAAGTACCAACAACAGGCCAACTGCCAATATTTAAATCTATCTTGCTCCCCGGATCTTCAATTTCCCGAATCGAATGAGTTCCCATGCGACAGTTGAGACCGTTCGGGTCAGAATCTACCACTTCCCAATATTGGTGCGAAGTTCTTGTATATTCTCCGTCTTCGTTTGGCTGCGGCAAATCAGCTTGGGAAGCAGACTGTTGTTCGTCAAATTCTGAACTTTGTGTCATGAACTTAAACCCTCTTTTCTTAATATAAATTAACTCAATTTAACCCTCCGCCACCAAACAAGGTTCGTAGTGAGGACTTTAGTCTGCATCCATAACAAGGACTCGCATTCCGAGCGATCGAACTAATCTTTCTGTAAGGTGCTTGCGGGCGCACCCTACAACATAATAGAGGTTTTTGGGAAGTTTTGTCAAAGCCCTTATAACATTTCCCCAGTCAAACTAAAAGCGCGAATATCTGTAATTTTAACCCCCACAATTTTACCAGCCAACTGTGCAATATCGCCTTTAAAAAAAGTGAGGCGATTGCCGCGAGTGCGTCCCATCACCTGACTTGAATCCTTAAGATTCTGAACTTCCACCAAAACCTCCTCAGTGCGTCCGAAATAGCGCTGCGATCGTTCCATCGCCGTTGTTGTGACTACATGATTGATCCGTTGCAGGCGATCGGCCTTCACCTCCTCACTCAACTGATTTTCCCACAAAGCAGCAGGCGTTCCCGGGCGAGGCGAATAAGCCGCCGTATTCACCAAATCAAAACCAACATCTTCGATCAACTTCAGAGTCTTCTCAAACTGCGCCTCCGTCTCCCCCGGAAAACCCACAATCGCATCAGCAGTAATCGAAGCATCCGGCATATAACCGCGAATCATATCAACAATCCGGCGGTACTTCTCCTGAGTATAACCCCGCGACATCGCCTTCAAAATATCATTATCTCCCGACTGAAAAGGCACATGAAAATGTTCGCAAACCTGCGGCAACTCCGCACAAGCCTTAATCAATCTTTCATTAAAATAGCGCGGGTGGCTAGTAGCAAATCTGAGGCGATCGACCCCAGGAACATCCTGCACAAAATAAAGCAAATCCGTCAAAGTATGCTGGTTGCTACCGTCCGGTTTCGTCCCAGGCAAATCGCGCCCGTAAGCATCAATATTCTGCCCCAATAAAGTCACCTCCTTGTAACCTTGACGGCCCAACTCCTCCATTTCTGCCCGAATAGCCTCCGGCATTCGCGACTGTTCAACCCCGCGAACATTCGGCACAACACAATAAGTGCAGCGTTCATTACAGCCATAAATTACATTCACCCAAGCAGTCACCTTACTATCGCGGCGAGGCTTAGTAATATCCTCCATAATCTCAACAGCTTCAGTCGCCACAACTTGATTTCCCTGAAAAACTTCTTCCAGCAAATCTTCGAGTCGGTTAGCGTGTTGCGGCCCCATTACTAAATCCAATTCCGGCACTCTGCGAAGCAGCGCTTCACCTTCCTGCTGCGCCACGCATCCAGCCACAACTAAAGTCAAACCAGGTTCTTTGCGCTTGCGATGAGCCTGCCTTCCCAGGTTAGAATAAACTCTTTGTTCGGCATTGTCGCGAATCGTGCAAGTATTGTAGAGAATCAAGCTAGCTTCGTTCGGGTCTTCCGAGAACTCAAAGCCCATATTTTCCAGAATGCCGGCCATCCGTTCCGAGTCGGCTTTATTCATCTGGCATCCGAAAGTAGTGATGTGATAGCGGCGGGGTTTAACAGTCATGGCGAATTGCAGGCAAATAAAAAATCTAGGTTTTCAAGCTTAACCAACTATTATATAACAAGTCTCGACGCTTTGTGAAATTTGATTTTTTTTAATTCATTAAAAAACAACTTTCACAAACCTGTAGGGTGTGTGAGACGCGGCGATTAACTTGCGCCACCAATCAATAAATCTTAAACCGCGCCTCACGCACCAAAATCTAGTTATCGCGGTGCGTGAGGGTGAAAAATCTCACAATTTGAATTAAAAAATTACTCGCCCTCACACACCCTACAGCTAAAATATCTATTTAATTTAAAAACTGATAAATTGTTTGAGCAATTCCCCGCGCCGCCAAATAAGGAACTCCATTTCCCACAGTTTTAAACATATTAGTTAATGTCATATTTTCTGGTAGCGCGAACTCTTTTGGTAGCGACTGAATCGCCAGTGTTTCTGCAACAGAAAGCCTGCGAACTTTGTAAGGGTGCAAGTGAACTTCGTTATTGCCGTAACAAGCAGTCGGGGAATAACGCCACCGGTGCAAACGCTTGTAAGATTTTTTAGAATCATCTCCCTCATCGACAGTAGCAAATCTTTTAATTCCCGCTCTTGGTTGAAAATAATGTTGGGCATTAGGATGGTTGGCAACATCATTTTTTTGGAACCAGAACTGTACTGTTAACTCTTTCGGAACGCTATCAGGACAAGGCAAAAAACTATCGCTGACAAAGGCATTTATTTCAGGCCAAAGACAAGCAAAAACTTCAGATTTTGGATATAATATCTGATTCGACCAAGGAAATAAATTTTCAGGCAACATCGGGCTATTTTTATCTAAATAAATACCCATATTTTTAACAATATCTTTTTGGAAACCGATTAAAATAATCCTGTCTCTATCTTGCGGGACACCGTATTCGATCGCATTTATTAACCTTTCCACAAAAACATATCCCGAATCAGCCAACTTAAGCTTGAGTTCATCGTAAAAAGCTTTATGCTTTTTAGTTCTCCACAACCCTTTGACATTTTCAAACAAAAAGAAATCCGGCTGCTGCTGACAAATCAATTCAATGTACGAAGCTGAAAGTTGACCTTTATCTCCTTCCCCACCTCGGTTTTTGCCACCAATAGAAAAATCAGGACAAGGTGGCCCAGCAATAAATCCAATAATATCGTGATGCTTGCGGGCATCCTGCATCAATTCCCGCAAATGAAGTGCTGGTTTTCCCTCTACAAGTCGAGTCACATCTGCTTCCTCTCCTTCGCAGTGTCCGTATTCTGGCTGCGGCAAATTTAGACACTGGCGAGAGTAGCGGTATGCTTGCATAAAAGGTGGGAAAATTTCATTGACATACACTACATTAAAGCCGCTTAATTCAAAACCGAGGTCAAGGAATCCCGAACCGGAAAAAAAAGAAAATACACAAGGAAGAGAGTGCATTAAATCATCCCATTTATTTAATAAAAAGCTTACTATAAATTCGGGTTTGTTATCCCTTTTATCGCTCGGCGGTTGAAACCGCTACTACACACACAAAGTCGGCCTGCGCCGACTCAAAAATAAACAGTGTCTCAAACCCTGATTTCGGATTACTATAAATTCAGTTGAGCGTGTACCTTCGGCTGGCCCAAAATAGACTTTTCCTTGCCGGTATGCGCTACCAAATTCTGCCTGATATGGAAAAGTTAATCTGCCTGATATCTGCGGTTTTACTTCAAATCAAAAAAATACGCAACTCAAATCTATGCTTAAAACCACTGGCCGCCTCGAAAACGCCAGGAGGGAAAAAAAATCCGCATCAGTGTTTGCGATGCCAGATAAATAGCCAGCCACACTAAACTATAATGCAGTGCAAAAGCTCGCAAGTCAAAATCTTGGGCAGGTATTCCCGGCAAACCAATAATCTTGATTAAAAATAACACAAAAAGCGCTTCCCAAATCCCGGCAAGCAATTGAAATACACCGGGCCAATCTCGATCCCAGCGAAACTGCTGGATATAGATATATAAGGCATCCCAGCCGAGGCCAAAAATTGCTAGATAGCCTAAAATCAAGAAAAAGATTGAGCCGGATTTGGTTGTCATTAACCCCATAAAAAAGGGCAGTGTTACTAAAACGCCTACGGTTGCAAATAGCAGTAAGCGAGTTTGCCAGCGGCCGAATAAGGTGGGAGTCATGCGATTTTAGATTTTAGATTGGGAATTGGGCATAGGGCATAGGGCATAGGGCATTGGGAATTGGGAATTGGGAATTGGGAATGGGGAATTGGGAATTGGGCATTGGAGCTAACAAATAACAAATAACAAATAACAAATAACAAACAACAAACAACAAACAACAAATAACAAATAACAAACAACAAACAACAAACAACAAACAACAAATAACAAATAACCAATAACCAATAACCAATGACTTCTTCAAATTAGTCTGGAGATTTATTTAAAATCCATTTTAACCATTGCATGAACGATCGCCAAACGTTCAATTTGCCGACACCCGGAACTCTGTCAACCGCGAGACTTTCAACAGAACGCAGGGCGGCGTATTGCAAGCCCAAAAAGCTGTCCACAGGCGCGTAAGCCCCGCCCAAAGTAATCGCGCCCGCTGCGTACACTCGCCCTTCTCCGTGGGTGGGGGAAGTGTTACGCAATTCGGGGACTTCAAAATTTTTGTGCACACTCAGCCGCCCCAAATTGTTGAGGGGAAGATTGTATTGAACTACCAAATCGTTTAACAGGGGACTGGTTTTTACTTTAGCGTCCAAACCCGTAGCATCAATTATAAAATCAGCTTCTAACTTAATTTGCCCCTTGAGTTCTTTTTCCTGAATGTACGTCACGGTGCGGTTTTGACTGTCGCGCTCGACTCGCTCGACTTCGCCGAAGGTAATTTGATACCATCCTTGACTTAAACCTTCTTTGACTATCCGCCGCCAGTCGCTGCGGTTGGCTGTAGTGGTGCCGCCCCAGTCTGCAAGCAACTGCGGGCGCAATTCTGGTTGAGCTTTTTCTAAAAGTACGCGGAGTTCCCCGCCCCAGGAGGCTTTGGGCCAGTTGAAAGGTTGAAATTCGTAGTGATTTTCGACTTGTCGCACGGCGAGGTTAAATTTGTTGCCTTGGGGTTTGGCCGATCGCATCAAATGCAATACTTGAATGTTGCGGTTGCGCTGTCTGGCTTCGTAAATTCGCTGCACAACGCGAGAAGCTACAATCCCTCGGCCTCTAATTAAGACGCTGCCGCCCTTAGCCTCCAATTTTTGGTAAACGCTGTCGTGGTTTTCATAGGCGTTGACAACAGAGTTAAAATCCTGGGTTTTTTCGCGGTATTCCTGCAAGTCTGGCAAAAATTGAATCGCGGGATAGCCGGTGGCTAAGTGTACGTATTTGGCGATTAAAAAAGCACGATCGCGACGATCGGCATTCGATCGAGAATAAGCGATCGCGTACCTGCCGTCATCTGTTTTGCGAATGGCCCGCACTCTCCCGTAGCGAAACATCTGACTCCACCCAATTCGCAGAGTTTCCCTGTCAATCGCATCAAACACATTTCCGGCGCGAGGCGTATAAGTTTCGGCAAAAGTCGGTTCGGCAAACACCCGCCACATCAACTTCAGCGATACAATCAACCGCCCTTTGAGCAATTCCTGCCAAGCTTCCCGCAAAGCATAGGGAGGCCAGCCCCAAATGTTGTCTGGGCAAGCGTCAGAATTCGATCGCAGCCTTTCCTGCAGCGGAATTTGAGAATTTAGGCATAACCGGCGGTAGCGAGCGTAAGGCTGCTCTTCCATGCCCAAAACCGCAATTCGATCAACTTTCACGCCGCAAATTCTCAGCAAATCCACCCAAATAAAGCTGCCCAAGCCGCCCCCAACGGCGGCCCAATCAACTTCGACTAGAGGGAGTCCCATCGATTGGAGCGATCGCACGGTTATTTGATTCGCCTGCAAAAATGCGATCGGCGGAAATTCTCCGCTACTAGCTGTTTGAGGATGTGGCGAAACCATTGGCGGCGCGATCGACGGGTCTGGCCGATTGGTCTGCGGGTTAAAGAAAATGTGAGAATTGACAGAGTGGATTTCTGCGGAATTCACAGCAAAGGAAATGCCGATCGCGTAGGGCCCGATTTGCAACATATCCCCGTTGGCCAGCACGCACCGGTTTTGGCGGGTACCGTTGACAAAAGTACCGTTGCGGCTGCCGGTGTCAGTAATTACGATACTGTCGCCTTCGGTAGCAATGACTCCGTGAAAGCGAGAAATTTGACTGCTGCTGAGGGCAATTCGAGAAACTCGTTTCCCGTTGATTGTGGCGGGCATAGCTTCAAAAATTCGTCCCAAGGCGATCGGCAAGTCGAGTATCGGAGAGTGACAATCCCCGGTAGTTGTGTCTTTCCAAGTCAGTCGCAGGCGCAAGGGTTGAGGATTCATTATGATGATTTTTTAAACATTAGCCGTCGGCTTTGAGCTTTCTTTGACCAAATATTTTTGAATTTGAGGGTTATGGTTTGATATCAAATCCTCTCTTCATCGGAATAGTAAATTCACTCTTGACTGTTGACTGTTGACTGTTAACCGTTAACAGTTAACATCATGTATGAGTGCAACCGGAATTGATTTGAGATGAGAGCTGATATCACAAACTTTAGTATTTTTAGGCGCACGGGGAGTTAGAAACTACGCAGTTCGGTAGACTTATGCAGGAATTACGCATTAAAACCAAAGAAACCTGGTTTTTTGCCCTTACTCTGGGTGAAAACGCGCTTTTTGGTAAAAAAAACCTGGTTTATGACCCCCCGTCCGTCTAGAAATATTCTGGTTGCTGGGCCCGACATTTCCCTAGAAACCGGGTTTATACCATTTATAAAAAATGTTGCAACAATAAAATTGTTGGACGCAGTGAAACGGAGGGTTGTTTAGTTCACCCAATGTATTAAGGTGCGTCGCTATTAGATTGTCACTTTTTTTTAGAGATTGTCGATGTATCCATACCCTACATATACTGTTGCATTAATTTGGAAAATTGGTATGAGTAAGGTAAATGCGCGGATATATTTAAGTGTGGGCGGCTTCGGTTCACTTTACCCGCGAGATTTTGAAGGGAAAATGAGCTGGGGGAAACGCTAGGATTTTAGCGAGAGCATCTGGGACATGGCAAAAAGGATGTTTTTTTGAGAGCGATCGCACCTCAAATGCAAAGCACAGATGTACCAGATCCTAGCATCGGCGATCGCCCTAGCCTCTGTCTCAAATCAAAAATTAAAAATCTAGCTACAATCAAAAATCAAAAATCATCAAGGAGAAAGCACCACACTCATCGCCGCAGCCAGAGAAGTACCGCACCACGGACACCCCGCACTCAACTGCGCGTAAGGCGAAACGCGGCTGCACTTGGGACACTGCAAACCATATTTTGAAGGCCCTGTCGGCGGGGAAGAACTTGGAACCGCCGGGCCGAGTAAAACTGTCTGCGGCGCGGCTACTTGTACCGCAGGCGCAGACACCACATCGATTTGCACTTGGCCTAAATGGATCCGGCTGTCGGATCTCAATGTTGCTTCGCCGGAGGCGAGAATTTTTCCGTCTACCAGCGGGGGATTGGTGGGGCGCAAATTCCGCACTGCATATTCTTGCAATTCTCGATCAAAAAATATTTCGATGTGGAGTCCCGATACGCTGCGATCGTCCAATACTAGATCGCATTTTGCCCGATCGCGCCCCAGTCTTACGGTTCCCGGATTTTTGCTCGGCTGTCCGTGTTGAATCGTGTGAGTTTGACGCACCCCAGCCTCTATCCATGTTAAAGTTAGCTGGTTTATCATAATTTTATTGTTCCCTGAACATATAAAATATTTTACCTATTTATATCAAGACTTCGGCTTGTTTTTGGGCTTGCGCGATCGGGCATAAAAGCCAGGTTTCTACGACGAGTTTTGGGTTTTGTAATCAGAATGTCTGCAAAGAAACCGGGTTTCTGACGTCACAAGGGTGATCGCCCAAGCTATACCTCTGATATCATTTTCGGCAGATTAACCGCAATTAGTAAGGTTCGTAGTACGGTTTTTGTTATGGTAATAGATCGGACTTGATGTGAAAAAATATTTTGTTAACTTCAACAAAAAAGCCCCTACTTTGGGGCTTTTCGTATTCCTATCGGCTTTGTTTGAGAAATCGAATCGCGCAGTTTGCAAGCTTTTTTTTCCTGAAAAATTCTGCACCCGACTTGCGCTTTGTTATTGATTTGCCGGCGATTGCTTGCTAATCACTAATGGCTGCGGGGTTTTTGCAGTTGTCAAGCGGGGCGCTGTTTGCGATTTTTTGATGTGGCGATCAAACTCGCTGATTGCGGGAATTCGATCGCCCTACTTCCTCAAACGCGAGCGTTTGCTCGTTTCGTTGCAGCCAAAGGTTTAAGAGAATTAACTTTCGCTCTTGCGGCTTTTCTTACCACCTTCTCGACCAATTTGAGCCATGTGTTCCCGATTTCTACTGACAGCTTCACCACCTTTTTGACCAGCTTGTCTGGCTTCTTCCGAAGTAAATTCGTGGGCTGTTCCTTTCGCGTGTGCAGCTTTTCCACCTTTGCTAGCAATTGCGCGCTGTTTTTCGGCATCCATAGAAGCGAATCCGCGTTTGCTTTTCTCAGCCATGACTGTCTCCTTGTGTTTTTTCTGATTTTTTAGCTCGATCGCGCCTTCGCCTCCCACTGTAATTGGTATTTCCAGTCAGTGGTGAGATATCAGACGGTAAATTATCAAACACCATCGCGCGAATTTAAACTGTTGGTTTAAGTCGCAGAATGACTGTTTTGTAATTTACAAATGTGAACTAAAAATAGTTCACGCCCGGGCACTGTAATTAGAGCCGCCCATGTTTAAGCAGTTTACCGTCTTTCAATCATTCTATAAATTCCTCAACTTTTATACCTCTTTCTCAGGTATAGTCATTCTTTAGTTCGCTAGAAGGATGGAACCGAAAGCCTATTGGCGGTAAACTCAGAGGATTTTTCGACAAGGGGGCGACACTTCAAAAATTTCAAGTCTAAAGACGGATACTTTTTTGGTCTTTTTACTTTTCTTTTTTTGTGTTCCCACCCAAAAATCGATACTTGCTTTCCGACTTCACCCCGGTCGAGATCGAAATTTTAGACAAGAGTTCAATCTCCGGTGATTCACGGCGCTGCAAGTCAAATCCCCAATCGAAAATGCTAGAAATGCGAAAATTCACCTAGTCCTTCCGGGCTTGTCAGTTATTCCGCTGTTAGTCGATCGGCCGATCGAGTTGTTTCAGGCAAGCGATATCTTGGGGTGCAGCGCAGGACGTACTCGATCGCACTTATCAAGTTTATTCTGTGACCGATCGATACATAAATCGGTTTTACCCCTGTTTGCGTCCTCAGCGCTGCCCCTACGATCGATCCATCCTCCAGCAAGGGCTGCCAACTGCCCCGTTCGAGTCCTACTTCTGAATGTTCTCCAATAAATCGAGTTTTGGCAACTCCGATCGTCGCAATTCCCGTCAAAACTCCCAAATGGCAGGCAAGACCGAACCTGCGGGGGTGAGCGAGTCCTTGACCATCGCACAATATCAAATCTGGTTTCAAACTGATATTTTCTAAAGCGTCCAGGACTGCAGGCACTTCTCGAAAAGACAGGAAACCGGGAATGTAAGGAAAAGCTGTAGGACTGCGAACCACAGACTGCTGCTGCAATTGCAAGTCGGGAAAGCTCAGAACTGTGACAGCGGCTAGCGATACGCTGTCTGCACTGTTGTAGCCGACATCTACGCCTGCGACATACCGAACTGTCTCAAGTTGATTTTCGGTAATTACCAATGGCCGGAGGTGTTCTTGAATGGCGATCGCCTCTTCAATTGTTTCGGGCCAAGGGTGTCGCTGCCACATTAGATATCTTGATTCAACCGTTCTCATCTAAGTTTAACTTATTTTCTGCCATTTTTCATCTCGGATTTTGATCCTTGGTCGCTATAAATTCACTACTGATATACGGAGTCTTTTTTATACCCGTAAGGCTTGAGTAAGGCGGGCCCAGACCCATTCTACAAATAGAGTCCGATATTCACAAAAATTACCTGTTCGAGCCGGATTTTTGAGCTTTCTCAAAAGCTTTTGAGCTTCCAGCGCCCTTTGATAGCTTGCTAAAGAGCGATCGAGCTATCTATTCAATTCTGGATCTAAAATCATCACCATTGTCAAGATATTGAAACATTTATTTATCAATAAATTCAACCTGGCACAAGTCCCATAATTAATATCACAACATTAAGCTAACGGAAATATTATGCTTTTGCATTTTAGAGGCTCTCCGATCGGAAAATTCCTATGACTTTTATGAATCAAATAAATTAATTTATGAGTTGTTGCATCATTAATATAAAGTTATCATCTTAGATAGCGAAGAGAAAACTAACATCCAGTAAAACAACCTAGCTGAATTAACCTATGAAAACCGTGCCAAGTGTTAAGTACAACCTAGCTCTCTACATCGTCGGTGGCATCGTCTTCATCATCGCCGCCTTAATTTTAAAACCTTTTACCATCGTCGGCCCAGGGGAACGGGGCGTAATGATGCGCTTCGGCAAAGTTCAAGACGCGATTTTAGATGAAGGCATCCACCCGATTTTACCGATATTCACCTCTGTAAAAACTCTCAGCGTACGGGTACAAAAAACTGATTTGAAAGCAGATGCAGCCTCCAAAGATTTGCAAAGCATTACTACAGATTTGGCAGTTAACTGGAATGTTGACCCTGCCAAAGTTAATCAAGTTTTCCAACAAGTGGGAGACGAAGAAAAAATTGTTACCAGCATTCTGAGTCCGGCAATTTCGGAAGTTCTCAAAGCAGCAACTTCTAAAAAAACAGCCGAAGAAATTATCACTAAACGGACGGAACTAAAAACAGAAATCGACAACAGCCTCAAAAAGCGTTTGGAACCTTACGGTGTCATCGTCAGAGATGTTTCGTTAATAAATTTTGGCTTTTCGCCAGAATTTAGCAAGGCCATCGAAGCCAAACAGATAGCAGAACAAGAAGCCAAACAAGCAGAATTTACAGTTAAAAAAGCAACCCAAGATGCTCAAGCCCAAATTAACCGCGCTAAGGGGCAAGCCGAAGCTCAACGCTTGCAGCGGCAAACTTTAACTTCAGAAATTTTGCAGCAGCAAGCGATTGAAAAGTGGAACGGCCAGTTTCCGACAGTAATGGGAGGAGGCGGAACTTTGCCGTTAATTAATATTGCGCCGCCGAGTTCTCAAGCTGCAACTAATGTTAAATAAACTGCTGCAGATTGTGATAGCCGGGGCGCGGGGAGAAGGAGAGAAGAGAAAAGGGGGAGAAGGAGTGAGGGTCTGAGGGCATGAGGGGGGAGGAATTCAGGGTTATTTGCTGCGTTCGCGAAAATGTGCTTTTTTTTAAAGGCGCAACACCAATAGTAGAAAATACAGCGAACAACGCTGGGTGAAATCCTGCGTATTTTAACGCCAAGATACAATTTACGTGGCGGACACCCAGAAAAACGCTAAAGTAAGAAACAACTCGGAAATTGTAAAGGTTTGCTTGAAAGTTCGGCTGATGGGAGATCGGGAGAACCAGTCAATTTCTAATTTAGATGAAGTCGGGGATGTCGGCGATCGCCATACGGCCTCAGATCCTCTGTGGCTGCGCGATCGAGCTTTGGCAGTTACTAGCAACGCTATTATCATTGCTGATGCCATTGCACCAGACTGTCCCATACTTTATTGCAATCCTGCCTTTGAGCGGATCACGGGTTACTGCGCCGATGAAGTGTTGGGGCGCAACTGCCGATTTTTGCAAGGTTCCGATACGGATCGCACTACGGTAGCTAAGATCCGCGAAGCCTTGCGCCAAGGTCGAGAAATCCAGACAACAATCAAAAATTATCGCAAAGACGGCACTCCTTTTTGGAGCAAATTGTCTCTATATCCCCTGCGAGACGACAGCGGTAAATTGACTCACTTCGTAGGCGTTCAGTCGGACTTGTCGGAACGCATAGAAGTACAGGAAGCTTTGCAGCAAGCTAACGACCAACTGCAAACGATTTTGGAAGCAGTTCCGGGAACAGTGTCTTGGATTAGCTCGGATTTTCGCTATTTGGGGGTTAACCAGCACTTAGCCAAACTGCACGGTTTGCCGCCGTCGGCTTTTGTCGGTCAAGATATCGGTTTTCTGGGCGCGAGCGAGGATTTTCATTCTTTTGTGGTGGAGTTTTTTGCCGGCGACGCTACGGAAGCGATTAAAGAACTCAGTGCTAAGGTGAAAAATGAGGGCGGACAGTCGGCGGGACATTATTTGATTGTGGCTCAAAAGTACGATCGGGGGAACGCCGCTTGTCTGGTAGGGATTGACATTACCGAACGCAAGCGGGCAGAAGAAGCTTTGGTGCTGACTCGCAAGGCGGTGGAAAGTTCGAGCGACGCGATCGGCATGAGTGATGCCAACGGCACTCACATTTATCAAAATCAAGCGTTTTCTCAGCTATTTGAATGGGACACCGCAGAGGAATTGAAACTCGCTGGAGGTATACCGACAGTTTTTGCAGACTCCGCCGTCGCTACGGAGGTACTGGACACGATCGCCCTAGGCTATTCTTGGTCTGGTGAAGTTACCAACCGCACAAAAAGTGGCGAAATTGTGCAAGTGCTGCTGCGGGCCGATGCTATTAAAGACCCCACCGGGAAAATTGTCGGTCTGATTTACATGAATACCGACATTACCGATCGCAAGCGCACGGAACAAGAACTGCGACAAAGCGAGAAGCGTTTTCGATCGCTGATTGAAAATGCTAGAGACATTATTGTAATTCTGGATGAGAAAGGCTTTTGCCGCTATGTCTCTCCTTCCGCCGAGCGGATTTTGGGCTACCCGACGGCGGAAGTGCTCGGCCGCTCTGTATTTGATTTGATTCACCCTGACGAATTGCCGATGGTGGCTCAAGTTTTCCAAGGTGTCATGGAAATGCCGAAAGTTGGCATAGGATTGGCGGAATACCGAGTGCGGCACAAGGACGGTTTCTGGTGCGTTTTGGAAGCGGTGGCGACGAATTTGCTCGCGGAACCTTCGGTGCGGGGAATTGTCGTCAACTGTCACGACGTGACTGAGCGCAAGGTGGCTGAAGACCAATTGTTGCACGATGCTTTTCACGACGCGCTGACAGAGTTGCCGAACCGCGCTTTGTTGACTGACAGGTTGGGGCAAGCTTTTGCCCGCGTCAAACGGCATCCGAGCTATCAGTTTGCGGTGCTGTTTCTGGATTTGGACAGGTTTAAGGTGATTAATGACAGCCAGGGGCACGGGACTGGCGATCGGCTGTTGGTGGCTGTGGCCCGCCGTCTCTTGACTTGTTTGCGGCCTGGGGATACGGCGGCTCGTCTGGGGGGAGATGAGTTTGTGATTTTGCTGGAAGAAATTCAAGGTGTTGATGAAGCCATCACCCAAGCAAAGGGAATTCTTAAGGCGATCGAACGACCGCTCTATTTGGAAGGTCATAAAGTTTTAATTACTGCTAGTATCGGCATTGCTTTGAGTACCGACAAATATCAGTTACCTGGAGATATTTTGCGCGATGCTGATATTGCGATGTACCGGGCAAAAGCTCTCGGTAAAGCTCGCTACGAAGTGTTTACCAGTGCGATGCACGCTCAGGCTGTGGCTTTGATGCACTTGGAACACGATTTGCGGGAGTCGGTTGAAGAACTGAATTTGACATATTCAATTGTGAATTTCGGAGGTGGGCTGGTGGGGGAAAACTCTCCTTTATCCGAAATAGATCGCCTGCGGGAGCGTCTGAAATCACAATTGGCTACTCCTCTTAAATTGGAATGTCCTTTTACTGTTTATTATCAGCCGATCGTTTGTTTAAAAAGCGGTTCAGTTATTGGATTTGAGGCGCTGGTGCGCTGGCTGCACCCGGAAAGGGGTTTGGTTTCCCCGATGGAATTTATTGCGATGGCTGAGGAAACAGGCTTAATTATGCCTTTGGGTTTGTGGGTTTTGAATGAAAGCTGCCACCAAATTATTCAGTGGCAAAGTTTGAATTTACCTGTGGGAAATTCGCGTCTGACAGTAGCAGTAAATCTTTCCGGGAGACAGTTTTCGGCAACTGATTCGATCGAGCAAATTAAGCAAGTTTTGCTGAAAACGGGTGTTGATGCTCGCTGTTTGAAGTTGGAGATTACTGAGAGTGTGGTGATGGAAGATGGGGAAGCGGCGGCGGCGATGCTTTCGCAGTTGAGAGACTTGGGGATCGGGCTGTGTATTGATGATTTCGGTACTGGTTATTCATCTCTGAGTTATTTGCACAAGTTCCCGATTAATATTTTGAAGGTCGATCGCTCTTTTGTCAGTCGCATTGGGGAAATGGGCGAAAATTTGGAAATCGTGCGGGCGATCGTCATGTTGGCGCGCAGTTTGGGGATGGAGGTAGTGGCAGAAGGTGTCGAAACCGCCGTCCAATTGGCTCAAATGCGGGCGATCGGCTGCGAGTACGGTCAAGGGTACTTTTTCTCTAAACCTCTCGATAGTGAGGCAGCTACAGCCTTGTTGAGGCGATCGCCCAAATGGTGAACTGAACTAAATATTTAACCGGATCAAATTGCTTGATTGTCAATAAGGGCGATCGAGCTTTTCGTACTCAATGCCTTGAGTGTTCAAATCAAAATTGAGTATAATAGAAAACTATCGAGATCGGTAAAAATATATGTCTCAATCTATTGTGCCAGTAGCAGAAGAAAAACAGCTCGATACTTCGCCGACCTTAACTTTTGAAGAATACCGATTTTATCAAGGAGAATCTGATGTAAAATATGAACTGTACAAAGGCAAATTAATCCCGATGCCAACAGCAACAGTTTTACACATCAAAATTTGCGAATATTTAGTTTACCAATTGCAGCGTTACCTAGCTGAACACAATCTCGACTTAGTAGTAAAAACTGGTTTGGGAGTGAGAACAGATGAAGATAAATCTCGGATTCCCGATGTAGTTGTCTGCACTCAAAGTCTTTTGGAACAAGCTGCTGCTAGACCCGGTGCAGGTATCCTCGAATTTGATGAAAAGCCGCTGTTAGTGGTAGAAGTAGTCAGCGAAAATCGCCGCGAAGATTACGTAATCAAACGCGGAGAGTACGAATTAGCGAATGTGCCAGAATATTGCATTGTTGACCCTAAAACTGGCAAGCAAAAAATCCGGCTTTTTGCATTGATTGAAGGTGAAGATGGTTACACGTATACAGATTTCTTGCCGGGTGATGAAATGGAATCTGTAGTATTTCCCAATCTGAGATTATCAGTCAATGAAATTTTAGATCCGCCATTGGTGGAAGGGTTAATTAAGGCAGAACAAGCTCAATTGCAGAAAGCTGAAAGGTTGGCGGCGAGGTTGCGGGAGTTGGGGGTAGATCCTGATGCTGTGTAGGAAATTGGATGAAGTACGTGAAGCGAATTTATCCCGAAGGGAATCGCCCTTGAGGTATCTCAATCATCTAGCGGCAAGTCGCGCAGGAAATAAAAGCGATCGCTTTGCCAATTTTCTCCTTTAATTCGCCCCACATAATTTGTCAAAGGAGAGGAAAGCTCAACTAGAATTTCGTGCAAGTCTTTGGGTGATAACGGTCTAAGTGCATTAGACATTGAATAAGCACCACTAACAGCCTCGACACTTGCTCGTTCAAAACCACTCTTTTCCTGATACTTTTTCAAACTATGCAGAACATCTGATCGCACTTTAATTTCTTGTTCAACTTGCTCAATATATTTAGCAACTTCATCATCAGATTGTCCCGGTTTTAAGTATTCTTTCAGTTTAAATAAATCCACCGAGTTAGGATAGTTGCTTTGAAGTTTAACCAGTTTTTCCAGCGTTTCAGGGTTCATAATTGCCATACCGTGTTTTTTTGCTGCATCCATAAGTTGAGTAGTTGGAACGCCAGGGCCAATAATCAACTTAGTTGCTTTTGCGAGGGTTTCTTTATCTGGGAGGCGTAGCGTTCCTAAATTCAGCAATTGAACTGCTGTATCGTTAGGGATTTTTTTACCGGCTTTGCACTCGCCAACTAAGGGGTAAGGTTTTGAGCATAATAAATCTAAGCCACCAGCACCACCTTTGTGAGCATAATCTATGGTAAATCCCAAAAACTCAAGGCTATCGCGCACTACAATTTCAAAGTCTGTTCCTGCTTGATAGTTGCTTTTGTTTGTATCTAGTTCTTTGGTGCGATTTCCCAAAGCTGCTATGGTATTTATCCAAGCTAAATCCGGTTTGATTGGTTTTACAGGCTTATCGCTACTCCAACCTAGAAACATTTTGATTTCTGCCTCTAGTTGTTTGGCTTTTGGGTTGGTGGTGGATAAATGCACTAATGCACTTTGCAAATCTTCCCATTCTGGATGTTCAGGAGGCTCTAATTTTTCCAGCTTTTGACGGCGTTTGGCAAAGATAGACTCACTCAACACTGGCGTTGCATCAGTAACGTTTAGAGACTTTGGCAAAGATACAAAATTGCCGCTGGGATGCACTGGCATTTCCAGCGGCTGAGGTAGCAGATAAACGCGAAGATGAGTTAGAAAAATATTACGTCGTTGCAGGAGAGTTTGCTGTAATGCCTCTGTTGTCCAGACTGTTAACTGCGACAAAGCCTCTAATGATTCGGAATCGTTTAGTATTTGACACCATTCGCATTTAGCCCAAGCTTTTATCAAAATCGTCTCAGAAGTTAACTGAGAAAATGAGGTTTTAGCAACTGGTAAAAAACTCGATCGGTAGTATTGCTCATGGGGGAGCAAATTAATCGAGATATTGGCTGGATATAGGGCAAATGACCTACCAGGCTCGATGAAAATTCGAGGCATGGCTGCAATCACTCGCCCTTCGATTAAAGCTTCCACATCTGGCGCAGGTAACTGCAAAGCCGTATCAAGAAAAACAGAATAACTCATCCACTTATTGACCTAATAATTTATCAAGTGCTTCGTCGAGGTTGTTAATTTCCGTTGTATCAGGTATGAAGGTACTTTCAACTATCTCATTTTCATCAACCAACCCATCAGGAATTTGACCTGACGGATCGCTAAGAATTTCACAAATTAGATAATTTTCAGTTGCGAGCTTTTTCTGAACAATAAACTGCTGTATTTGGTCTTCGGTTAGCTCGTAATCTGTGTGAGCCTTGTTGACCAAATAAATGGCTAATAGAGGCTTGATATCTTCACTTGCAAGCTTGACAAATTCTCCACCTAGTTCTTGAGAAAGAAGTTTGTCTAAACACTGTTTCCCTACAGTATTCGGTTTAACATCTTTAGAACGAACTAAACAACCGCGAGTCATATCAAACTTTTGATAATCAATTAATCGCTTTAATGCGGCACTTACAAATCTTGCCCCAGATTCTTGAACAACTGCTACTACTATCTTAACAGATTTTCCATTTTCTTTGCCTCGAATTCTAAAGTGGAGATAACCTCTGTCTGCTGCTTTAGTTTGTACCTTTTCAATCTCCTCAACTTGCACTTTTTCCACACTCTTGCCTTTTAGTGCCAGCAAGCCAAAATATAGAGCTTCCGCTAAAATACTGCTATCCTCAAAATATTTCTCGATTGTTTCCTCAAGTGCATTCAGTTCATTGTTAAAAGCAAGTTCAACTTGATGGAGTGGATCTGGTGCGGTTTGCGGTGGAGGATCACCAGGCACTTTCCAATTCTTAGCACACTCCTCTAAAACCTTTCTGACAATTAACTTTTCTTTTCCCAGTTCTCTCAGTTCACCTTCATCAAAAGGATAAACAGGATCAGGTGGAATTAAATCTTTACTGTCATAAAATTGTTCGAGCCATTGAGAAACTAGAGTCACTACATCATCAGCATTGAGATACTTTAAATCAAAAATCTTTTCACCCATTCTAGCTGTGACTGACTCTGCCTGCGGTAATGATCTAATGTTAAACCAAGTTTCATCAAACATAGCTGTCATTAAGACACCTCGTTTAATTTTACTGTACAAGTCTTTTACTAAGAGTGCGACGACCTGCGCCCTGTTGAAACCAGCTTCATTCCGATCTACACTCTCTAACTCATCAAAGCCAATTACTAGAGTTCTATAATCACCGATTAAGTCTAAAATTTGGCAAACAGTCTGCAATGCTTCGCCTTCTTTATCCTCTTCTGTAGAATTTGGCAAACCCATTGCATCAGCTTGTGCCTGTGCCAAGGCTCTTCCAGATAGCCAGTTGGTTGCAAAACTCACTTTATCTAAAGAAAGTGTCCACAGAATAGCCTGGATCAAATATGGATTTTCGATGTTTGGCTTAAGTCGAAGCACTTTGGCAGTTAAGGCATCAACTAATTTAGGCTTTTCAGCTAATTCCCCAGAAAATTGCTTGACTAGCTGCTGAGGTATGTAAGTTTCCCCTAATGCCTCATTGATCAAAGCAGTTGCTAATTCTTGCCACTGCATTACGCCTTCGTTACCCATCTGTTTCAGGCTTGAGGACAAAGTATTTAGAAAGTTAGCGTTGACTCGGTTTAAGTTTCCATAGTCTACGTCGCTCATATAAACAAAGAAAGAGCCACCTTCATCTAGAAGCCGGCCGCGAATCCGACTGATTAGGTGGCTTTTTCCTAGACCTTTTTCAGCTCTGATCGTGATGCCACTAACTGTGCGATACCCGGCACGAATTTGCTCAATTGCCTGAAAAATACCATCAGAGGCGTGAGCATTGATAGAGGGAACGTCAGGAAAACTTGGCTTCCAAATATCATTGCTCCTGACTATTAACGATCTGTCAAAAGGGTTTTGACTTGCAATAGCTTTACTGAGATATGCGATTGAGGAGTGAAAGTCATTCATCGTTTTGTGTGCGTGTGAAGATAAAGGAGCGAATGCACTACGAACTCAAGTTAATTAGGTTAAACGCTTGACATAGCAGCGCAAACCGTTCACTTTTGTGGTGATAGAATCTTCGATTTTGTCGGGGGCGCTGTCTTCTACACTGCCACCTATTAGCTGCAAAATATCTTGAGCCTGCATTTCCAACAGCCACTGATTGAACTCCGATCGCCCTACCCTTTCTCCGATCGCCCGACGCATCCGATAAATCGGCACTAAATCGTCTAAGTTATAATCCCGGTTCAAGCTGTCATACACATCCAGCGCCACAGCCTTAAAATCCTCATAGGATGCGATCGCCCCTGCATCCCCTTTCCCCGCCTCAACCCCAACACCCGCCGCACCATCCTGATGCCGAATCCACTTCAACAAAGCATTTCCCAGCCGAGTACCAATTTGAGAACCATCAAACTCAAACAGAGAATCAGCACTTTTCAAGCCATCCGCCAAAACTTCTTTCCCCTTGGCGCTCAACTCCACCAGCGTCACCCGATTTACCAGCGAATACTCGATCGCCCCAGTCGCCTGCAACTCGCCGAGCACTTCCACATATCTCTGACTCGTCTCATTAGTCCGCACAATCCGCTTAGTCAACTCCCCCTTTTTCACCTTCATCTTCCCGCCGCTCAAATCCCACAAATTCAGCAGTACCCGAACTTTCGCCTTCGCATCCCACACCGCTTGCTCTTCGGGTGTCAAAGTTTTAGACACTGCAATTTCACTGTTTTCAGACATATCCATACCTTTAAATACCTATTGTTAGTATCAAATCTTACCAGAAATTTTGCAGAAAAACCTCTCAATTTTTCAGCAAAATAGCGCACCATACCGCCCACAGCATCCAGCAATTTTCATTTTAAAATAATTAGGATTGACCAAAGTGTCATCATTTGATACAATGCTCAACCGAACGAGCGATCGCACTTCAAAACATCCGCTGCAAACAATACCAATTTTCAAAATTCATACCAGAGAATTCCCAGGCTGCAGATACCGCAATAAATCCCCACAGTCGATCGACTTTTCGAGTACATCCGCACCTCAACAACAAAGTAAAAAAAAACAAAATTTCTTTTTTGGCATTGTTTTAAACAACTGGTATAAAATCGCACTTTTCAATCAAAACAATCCGCAGCCGGGGCATGAACAGGTTAACAAGCTCAACAAATATAGCGTTCCCAACAGCAGTCAACCACCAGCAATTCAACTCAACTGCGACTTTAGTTAAATACCCGATTATGCCTTTAGAAAGACGCATTCAACTTACACATCTCGTTACATTGCTATCAAAGCATTCAATACAAATGTAGCCATGAAAACTATTCCCGACCAAATTTCCGACATCAAAGAAAAACTTCCCGACCTTACTTCCACCCCTCCCGCTTTAAGAGCCCAAGTATCCAGCCACGACCTCAAAGCCCGTTTAGATTGGGGCGAACCAGGACTTACAATCATTGACGTGCGCGATTTTGAAAGCTTCAACAAAAGTCGCATTACCGGCGCAGTACCGATGCCAATGGACGAATTAGTAGAGCGCGCAAAATCTAGTCTAGAAACCGTTCGCGACATCTACATCTACGGCGAAAGCGACGCACAAACAGCAGAAGCCGCCAATCTTCTCCGCGCCGCCGGCTTTAGAAAAGTAGCCGAACTAAAAGGCGGAATTCCAGCTTGGAAAGCCATCGACGGCCCCATCGACGGCGCAGTCGAACACGGCAATCCAGGCCCCGATGCCTACAACGTTTTCGCTCGCCTAGAACATCACGCCAAAATCCAGAAAACCCACAAATAATCTCACATAATACCTAGATACCCGACTTCTTCAAGAAGTCGGGTATCTAACAGAACAATTTGTTTGCAGTCAGGACTTCAGTCCTTAGCGAATTAAAGTTTTAATAGAGAACTAAAGTCCTGACTGTAAACTTAATTATGATTAGATAAGCGGATTTGATATTAACTATTTTTTTTATCGTCCAAAAATGCTTTAACTTCCCTCAAAATCTGCCGATTTCCATCAAAAGTAATCAGCTTAACTGCATCCTCAAAGGAACTCCAGGCAGAATTTTGAACTTCCTCCACTTGCAACTGAACTTCCATTGAATTTACAAAAGCCAAAAAGTAAGTAACAGTCTTTTCAATTGATTCTCCTTCCTTCGCAGAGGAATAATGTTGCACAGAACTAGGCTTCCCTTCCTTAACAAAGGAATAACGTTCCACAAAACTAGGCTCCTCAAGCACTTCACAATCGCGGATGCCAGTTTCCTCCTCAAACTCCCGCTTCGCCGTTTCTAGCGCTGATTCCCCCGGATTTGCGTGACCTTTAGGAAAAGCCCAATGTCCGGCTTGATGTTGAATCAACAAAAACAAACTATCAGTTTCTGTCGCAAAAACTGGCACAATGCCAAAAGCTTCATCTTTCATATTTCTTCTCTTTGCTATTAATAACTAATCGGAATCTTCTCTTAGTCCACGCAGGTAGACTTCGTTTGTGTAGACGCGATTTCCAATCGCCGGGAATTTGTGGTTTAAACTACAATTCCCACCCCAACCGAGTTGGCTGCTGATAAACCCGCTTCAAAGTATTAACATCCCTCGCAGAAATAGGGGGAGGATTGCGTACCTGAGAAAAATAAAGCACATCAGTCTCCATCGAACTGTGGCCCCAAATTCCCAAGGCGTGGCCTAACTCGTGCCGCGCCGTCGCCGCAACATACTTACCCACTTGATTGGGATTCAAATAAACCGAAAACCGATGAGATAAAACAGTTTTATCGTCATCTCGACGGGCGTACAATTTATAGGTAGATTCCCCAGAGCGCGATCGCAAAACCCCTTGACGCAAAGGCGGAGCCCGACGTAAAATTCTAATATCAGCCACCTCCGAACTATTCACCACTTCCAAAGGCAAATAAACCCCCCATTCCCGCACAACATCCAACACAGCCGCCATCCATTCTTCAGACTTATTAGCATCAGCGGGACGCTCAACATAAACCTGAATCGGGAACTTCGACCACAGCAAATGACCAACATTCGGTGGCTTAACCCGATCGAAATAATCACCGCTATTTGTTGAATCCTGCCAATTTTCCAACATTGGCGGCAAAGGGTGAACCTGTGGAGGCGGCCAACTATTCTCCAGAACAGAAACACTAGCAGCAGGAGTATTAACCTGACTAAAAATTATCAGGATAAAACAACATAAAGCCAATCCCCAACCAGCCAGCAATCGATTTTTGATCCTAACTTTCCCCAACCGCATTGTTCCGCCCGCAAGTCAACACAAATAAACGCAGATTAATGCAAACTATCTCAAATTTATATCTGCGTCAATCTGCGTTTATTTGCGGTTAAAAATCCTCATCTTACGACGCAGGAGTCAACCAACCAGCACTCAAAATTACAGTCAAACCCATAAAAACAATACACAAACCCCAAGTAATGCGATTCAGAGTCGTTTCCGCACTCTTAGCGCTAGTAAACAATTGAGCTTGTCCGCCAATCCCTCCAATACCATCGCCTTTAGGGCTGTGCAGCAACACCAAAACCACAAGTCCTAGAGCCGACAAAGACCAGATCATTTGTAACAGAGAAACAATATTCATAATCGGGGGGTAATTGGTAATTAGTAATCAGTAATTTATTATGATATCAAATTCGGTCGATCGCGCACAACCTCGGTTAGACACGGCACTGCCTTTCATCGTGCCAATTTAACCCTGAAAACCTTGAGAAATCTCGCTTTTACCCGAAGCCCGATCTCCCCTTAGCTTGCCCCCTACTCCCCCTTAATAAGGGGGGGACAGGATTCTTCTCAAAGTCCCCCTTCTTAAGGAGGATTTAGAGGGATCTCCGAGGATTTTGGTTCTACACAGAGATGTGTGTACACCGTAGCTTAAGAAGGGGGGGGGACAGGATTCTTCTCAAAGTCCCCCTTCTTAAGGGGGATTTAGGGGGATCGGGCTTCGGGTAAAAGCGAGACTTATCAAGGGTTTTCAGCCTTAACCTGACACTTGCTACAGTCGCACCCGCACCGGAGTGCGATTGGCGCGAACTTCAAAATCAGCCGGTTCAATCATAGAACGTCCCGTCATTTCCGGCGGCTGAGGCAACCTCAACAGATCCAGAATAGTCGGCGCAATATCAGCCAAACAACCGTCCTCCCTCAGAGGAACATCAGTGCCGTGAGCCGGAATTTGCACACCTTCGCCTTCTACCAGAATAAACGGCACCGGGTTAGTAGTGTGAGCCGTCCAAGGATTGCCATTCTCATCGAACATCAACTCAGCATTGCCGTGGTCAGCAATAATAATTGCCGTACCCCCAGCCTTATTAATGCCAGTCAACAGCCGCCCCAAACATTTATCCACAGTTTCGATCGCAATTATCGTCGCATCCATCATCCCCGTATGACCAACCATATCCGGGTTAGCATAGTTAAGCACCACAAACGAATAAATCCGCTTAGCCAAAGCAGCCAGCGCCACATCAGTCACCAGGGCCGCCGACATCTCCGGTGCCGTATCGTAAGTCGCCACCATCGGGCTCTGCACCAACTCGCGGTCTTCCCCCGGAAAAGGGTCTTCCAGACCCCCATTAAAAAAATAAGTTACGTGAGCGTACTTTTCAGTTTCCGCCGTCCGCAACTGCCGCAAACCGTGTCGAGAAATCACCTCGCCCAGAATATTGTCCAAATTCTGCGGTTCAAAAGCCACCAACACCGACAACTTCGGGTCGTACTGAGTAAAAGTTGCAAAACTGAGCGGCTCAATTAAATGCCGTTCAAACCCCTTAAAATCCGGCGCTACAAAGGCCTGAGTCAATTCTCTAGCCCTGTCCGGGCGAAAATTGAAAAAAATCATCCCATCGCCGGATGCCACCGCGCCCGGAGCAATCCGAGTCGGAAGTGCAAACTCGTCGGTGACTCCTTCAGCATAGGATGCTTGCAACACATCAACTGCCGATCGACCATCAGGCGCGCCCTCAATCGTCATCACCTCATAGGCACGCTGCACCCGATCCCAGCGTTTGTCCCTGTCCATCGCGTAATAGCGGCCGCTGATGGTAGCAATCCGACCAATTCCCACCTGTTCGATATAACCTTGAATCTTGCGGAGAGCTGCCACGCCCTCTTTTGGAGTAGTATCGCGGCCGTCAGTAATGGCGTGAATGCAAACTTCAGAAATTCCCTGGGCCTTTGCTAGCTTTAGTAAACCCAAAATGTGACTCAGGTGCGAGTGAACCCCGCCCTCGGAACAAAGACCAGTCAGGTGCAATTTGCCGCCCCGACTGCGGACTTCGGAGCAGAGTTTAAGTAGGGCGCGGTTTTCTAGCAAAGAACCATCTTCGACAGCATCCGAGATCCGCACCAACTCTTGAGGAACCACGCGGCCCGCGCCCAGATTCAAGTGACCGACTTCGGAGTTGCCCATTTGCCCGTCAGGAAGCCCTACTGCGCGGCCCGATGTTCTAATCAGGGTTCTGGGATAAGCGGCCCAGAGACTGTCCATTACGGGCGTGTTCGCGGAGGCGATCGCATTTCCGTCTTTTTGTTCGCGATAACCCCAGCCATCTAGAATAATCAGCACTACAGGAGATACAGACGTTTGTGCCATGCGAATACCTTATTTACAATAACTAATTTCTCGATCGTCATGAGTTCCGAGTTTGGGGAACATCTTCCGCAAATCAGTTTACATACTTTCTACGCTTTGGCCCAACAAAGCCAACCTAAATTCCCTCAGATGCAGCATTTTGGGAACTGATTTCGACCTGATTGGCGAATTGTCTAATTGATTGCCTTGCCTTCAACAATTTTGAATCCAAAGTCTGAGACTGTTACGGATCTCACCAACAGCCGCCGTCCTTTTGCGGCCGGATTTTCAGAAATAGTTCAACGGTCTACGGCTCTGCAAACAGTCAATAAAGTACCACACTTGGCGGCGTTTGACTACTACCTCAAGAAATAAATAGAGCTTTTATAGGGTTCTAGCGATGAGGTACTATCGGCCAAACAGGCCAAACAGGGCAAACAGGCCAAACAGGGCATCGGCCAAACAGGGCAATCCTCACCACGCGATCGAACCGCTATATCAACAAAATGAGAAGCCCGTCTATTTTAGATTTTAGATTGATGGATTGGGGAATTGATCGATCGATACCTCAATCTAATTGCTATAAAACAGCTTTGAGGGGGCTGCGAATAATTTTACAGGAGTCGATCGACTATCGGTTTCCGCATCGGCTCGCTCTCAGCGGACATAAAATTCTACAACATCTTTTTTAATTTTCACATCGTAATTGCCAAAGAAATCGTGACCGAGTAGACCAATTGGCATTTGTTTGGCGATCGCCACTTCGACATTTTGGATCGCAGCACCTCCAACCCGAATCGATCGCACTAAGCCGATCGGAAACTCGACAACGCTACCGTCAGCGATCCCCGCCCTCACGGTGCGTACCGGCCTCACTCCCAGTACAGCAGCCATCCGCTGAGTAATCAAGGTGCCGCTCGCCCCCGTATCGACAATCATCTCAAAAGTCTTGTCACCGTTAAATACCACGTCAATCACCGGCGTTCCACCAGCGCGGCGCTTGATTTTAGCTTGAAATACCTTTGAATTGCCAGATGGAGAGGCCGGCGGTTGGACGCGATTTGACGGGCCTCGGCGAAACTGAGTGTACACATTGCCAGTTGTGGCGATCGAGCTTGCTGTGAAACCAATGCGATCGATCTGCTGGAAACTCCGATCCGACACCAATGCGATCGCATTGGTTTCACGCTGCGGGAGCGCCCGATATTCTAGGTTTTTCATCAATAAACCCGGTTTCTCAAGTTTTGTTGAAAATGCCGCCCGATGTGAAGGAGAATGTAGTTCGCCACCTCCTACTAAGCCAACTGTGGCCAAAACAGCAGCAGAAACAATGCCCGATCGCCAAATCCCCTTGGAAAAAACTTTTGCCACCATAAAATGCCTTTAGTAATTTCAGTATGTCGAAAGAAGACCGCCATTGATATCCTAACCCGCTCCCGAAAACCTAGCGCCCGCTGCAACATCAGATCGTCGGGAAAACTTGGCAATTTAAAAGCGATCGCATACCATCAAACACAGGTAAACTTAAAACCGCAAATGGCAGCAACTTCGCTAGTCATTTGGATCACTTAAAAGTCAGGCGTTTAGGGCGATCGGCAATGCGTAAACTTTTATATTTTGCAACTATAGGAATGTTGGCTTTCTGGACTGCAGGATGCGGCGGCGACGGCGGTGGCAACACTCCCAGTCCAACTCCCACTCCCGGTGCAGCATCTCCGTCACCAGCCACCAACGCTCCCGGAACTCCCGGCGCCTCCGCCAGTCCCAGTCCTGGAGCTCAGACATTTCCTTCTCCCGTAGTCGCGGCCCAGCCCCCCGGCTTGATCCGATCTACAAACCCCGACGAACGGGCCAGACAAGCTCAAGCAGACATCAAAGGCAAAAAGACAGCATCTGGAGCTATTGTAAACGGGACGGGAATTCCACAGACCACAATCCCCGGCTTAGGAAACGACCCCTTCTCAGTCCTTCCCCCTCAACCGCTCAAAATAGACGGTGGCGTGGGCGGCAACGAACTTCCAACCCTGCCAGCCAGACAAGTGCCAAGTCTGCCCAAGCTGCCAGACGAGAGAAATCCGCCTCAGTGGACACCAGCACAGCGCAATAGCACACCGGGCGGCGGTGAAATTGCCCAACTTCCCCAATCTCAAACCCCCGTACAGGTGTCGAGTGTTCCCAACCTGCCGTTAACCTCCTTACCCCAATGGAGACCGCCAATTTCAGCGCGTCCCCAAGCAGCCCCCGCACGCCCCGGAGCCAGACCGGGACGCCCTGGAGCCAGACCGGCAGGCTCCCCAGGCATAGCAGGAGATCCGGCATCTATACCCGGACTGCCATCTATACCGGGCTTCCCAACAGGTAGCACCGGACGGCAGCCAGCGGGCCCCGGACGCCCCGGAACTAGACCGGCAGGCTCCCCAGACATAGCAGGAGTTCCCGCCTCATCTATACCCGGACTGCCATCTATACCGGGCTTCCCAACAGGCACTACCGGACGACCGGGAACCTCACCTGGACGACCGGGAGCCTCACCGGGACGACCGGGAACCTCACCTGGACGACCGGGAACATCACCGGGACGATCGCCAGCGATCGCGGCTCGCCCGCCCAGCCCTCCCACAATTCCTAACATCGCTACCAGAGAACTGCCCGGTCTGCCCCAGTTGCCAGGATTAACGCCGCCGCCCTCTTGGCAAGACCCAAACCCACCACCGCCCCCACCGACTCCAGCACCCCCACCGCCTCCGCCTTCGACAGACAATGCCAGAGGAGTTGAAGTTAGTGGCGTAGTCAGAGTTGGTAATGACATACTGGTAATTGTGAAAGCACCTAACGAGCCAACCAGTCGATATATCAAAGTAGGACAGCGGATTGCCAGCGGGCAGGTGCTGATCAAACGAGTTGATTTCAAATCTGGAATCGAGCCTGTTGTGGTTTTAGAAGAAAACGGTGTAGAGGTGTCCAAAATTGTGGGAGAAAAATCTCCCCAAGTTGCCCAGAACTCTGTGAAATGAAAAATTTACCTCAATCCTTGGAACGAAAATTGAGAACATTGATGCTTCGCTCAATTCAAAAACTTGGAATCCTGATGTTGGTTAGTTCGGGGGTAGGATACCTCTCGTTTGTAGCCAGCACTCAGCCCTCATTGGCGGAGCCAGCATCAGACCAAACCCGCCCTCCCGTTTGCGAAGGCTCTCCCCCGAACGGTCAAGTCAAGTGCAACTACTCGAATGGTGATAATTATCAAGGAAATTTCGTCAGCGGCAGACCCCAGGGACAAGGAATATACGTCTACTCGAATGGCGATCGCTATGAAGGACAGTTTCGTAACGGCGTGCCCAACGGTCAAGGCGTGTTTCTGTTCGCCAGCGATGCCCGCATGGTGGGAGAGTTCCGCAACGGTCTAATCGTTAGGGGAGAAGCTATTTTTGCCAATGGCGATCGCTACCGGGGAACATTTCAAATTGTCGAACAAATTGGCGGGGGGACTGCTAGCAGTCAGCCACACGGCCAAGGGCAATTTATCTTTGCTAACGGCGATCGCTACGCCGGACAGTTTTTCGCAGGAAACCCGTTTGGTCGGGGAGTCTTCACCCGCACTGACGGCACCCGCTGCGACGGTCAGTTTTTTAACGAACAGCTAGACGGCAAAGGTAGTTGCAGTTTCCCAAACGGCATTCGCTACCAAGGCGAACTGCGTAAGGGACTCCCTCACGGTAGAGGAGTAATTACAGATGCTAAAGGCAGACGGTTTTCAGGAGAGTTTCGCGCAGGCAAGCGCGTTCAACCCTAAAATTGAATCTCTGATATTAGTGGAGCTGTTTTGAAATGACGACAAATACTGCTTCTGCTTCCGATCGCGCTAACGAGTTTCCTTTCGACTTTGCCCCGCAGCCGACTCAAGATGCTGACTTGTTGCGGCAACTCGATTTCGTGCCCGGTTTGAAGCAAATCTTGACTGTGCGTCAGGTTCATGCTTTAGAACACGCTACCGTTTGGGTACTCAGTCAATCTGGCCCTGCAGCGACAGCAAAAGCCGACAATCAGTTATTGGGCGGGATGTCCACAGACGAAGGATTTTATCTTTACGGTCACGTTGACATCGCACAGTTGCGCCGCGCAGTGGACGAAGCTTTGCACCGAATTGCTGGCGGAGAGTGGGATTTAGCCGTACATCCCCGCTGTGGCACAAATTTGTCCGTGGCAATGCTACTGACTGCTGGACTTGCTGTCAGCATCAATTTAGCCCTGCCGAAAGGGCCCATCCTGCAACTTTTAGGTTTGGGTGCTGCAGCTGCGGCTGCGGCTCAGTTAGCTCCTGACGCGGGTTCTCTGGCTCAGCGCTACGTGACAACTGCTATTCCGTTTAATTTGAGTGTAGTTGATATTTCTGTAAGTCAGGACTTCTGGGGACGCGAAGCTCATTTTGTGCGAGTGCATTGGGTAGAATAGCTGCACAGTATTAAGCCCGATCGATCGCAGTCACGGACACAAAAAAGTGTCAACAATCACGGACTGTGCAACCGGAATATATCTAACTCATCTGCGTTAATCTGTGTTAATCTGCCTGTATCTGCGGTCAAAAAAAATAATTTCTTCACCCCAGATGACAAACGATTGACGCGGATTCACGCAGATGAATAGAATAGATATCTGAATAATTCTGTCCAGCGCGGATTTGATATAACTAATAACAATTAACTCATGATTTAGGGGTCATCGAAGCTCCTAAATGCGATCGGGATCTACTCCTAATTCTCGCAACTTCGCCGCCAATCTTTCAGCCCGTTGGCGCTCAACCGCAGCTTGCTGCTCAAGTTCCTGGAACCGAGCTTGTTCTGCTTTAATCAACCCTTCAACTAAAGGCGGAGACAGTATTTCATTCACTGATAATGTCAGATTGGGAAATACTACAGATACCATTTGTTGCTCCGCCCTAAAATCAGTCTGGGTATAGATGTCTTCCCCTTCAGGAAAGGCTAAGACTCGCACCAATTCTTTGTTAGGTGTAGGGTCAACAATGATATATTCGGGCACGTTAGCTAGTTCGTACTCAGCTCGTTTAATCACGTAATCGGCGCGCCGATTTTGACTCACTACCTCTATCACTAACAGGGGCTTTTCCTCAAAACCGAGGATACCAGAACCTGGTCTAGCAGCAGCTTGTTCCAAAAGACTTTGAGTGCAAACAACTACATCAGGAATCCCAGAAGTATCTTCTTCTGTTCTTACTCCTAAACCTGTTTTTGCTACTAAATCAAGATTGTGTTCAGCTAGGTAACGCTGCAATTTGTAAACTAAATATTCGCAAATTTTGATATGTAAAACTGTTGCGGTTGGCATCTGAATTAATTTGCCTTTGTACAGTTCATATTG
Source organism: Microcoleus sp. S1D4 (assembly GCF_036700765.1). Taxonomy (NCBI): domain Bacteria; kingdom Bacillati; phylum Cyanobacteriota; class Cyanophyceae; order Oscillatoriales; family Microcoleaceae; genus Microcoleus; species Microcoleus sp. S1D4. The sequence continues at coordinate 12,151 of NZ_JAUBPP010000022.1, read as the reverse complement.
TAGATCGGAATCAGTTTGATAAAATCGGTATTCTTCAAAGGTAAAGGTGGGTGAAGTATCAATTTGCTTTGATTCAACAACTGGCACTACAGATTGAGACATATCTTTTCACCGATGTCGATATAATTCTATTATATTCAATCTGCCTCGATCTGCGTGCATTTACGGTTAAAAATTCCCAATTATCGATCGCACTCGCCACCAGAATTGTCAGAGAATAGTTGAATAGTGTAAAATCAATTTTGCGATCGCCCCGATAACTCGATTTCACGCTTCAATACACCATCCGAGTTCTTATGTCAATCAAAAAAATTCTTTCCATAGCCCTGTTAGTTTTCATCCCCATTTCCATCGCCGCTGAGTATTTACACTGGGGTTCCCTCACAGTTTTCATCACATCCGCTTTAGGTATTATACCTTTGGCGATTTGGTTGAGCACAGCAACAGAAGAAGTGGCGATCGTCACAGGGCCATCCATAGGCGGCTTATTAAATGCAGTTTTCGGCAATGCTACGGAATTAATTATTGCCATAGTTGCCCTCAAAGCAGGCTTGATTGACATTGTAAAAGCCAGCATCACCGGCACAATTATCAGCAACTTGCTATTAGTTATGGGATTGTCCATGCTGCTAGGAGGACTCAAGTACAAAGAACAAGAATTTAAGCCAGTCATCGCGCGGGTGAACGGTTCCACAATGACTCTAGCGGTGATTGCAATTCTGCTGCCGGCGATGGTGATTTACACCTCAAACGGAGTGGAACCAGCAGCCATTCAGAATCTTTCGTTAATAACGGCGATCGTCCTAATTGCAGTTTACGGTCTAACTCTGCTATTTTCCTTAAAAACTCACAGCTATCTTTACGATGTTGGGTTAGTCGAACTAGAGTCAGAAAATCCTCAAAATACCGATGAAACTACAGCGCACAAACCGAATTTGTGGCTGTGGGTAGGGGTGTTAGTTGCCTCAACTGTTGCCGTTGCTTTTGAATCAGAAATTTTCGTGGGCGTTGTCGAAGAAACTACCAAAGGATTGGGATTAACACCGCTGTTTACAGGAGTTATCCTGTTGCCGATTGTGGGCGGCGCGGCCGAATATGTAACTGCGGTGGGAGTTGCGATGAAAAACAATATGGATTTGTCAGTTTCTGTCGCGATGGGTTCGAGTTTGCTAGTGGCTTTGCTGGTGGCGCCGATATTGGTGATTATTGGATTAGTGATTCATCAGCCGATGGATTTAAACTTTAGTCCGTTTGAAGTAGTCGCAGTTGCGATCGCGGTGACAATAGCTAATCTAATCAGTCTCGACGGGCGCTCTAATTGGCTGGAAGGAGTGCTGCTTTTAGCAACGTATATTGTGTTAGCATCGGCATTTTACTTTCACCCCATTACTTGAATCAATCATTGTCGGTAGATCTTGAAGATGCGACTAAATCGTTTTAAAATGTGACTAAATCGCGCCATTTGTCTGCAGTCTTTCTTCCGACTCCTTGCAACCTTTCGACATCCTCCCAAGACTGAAAAGGCTGCCTTTCTCGCGCTGCAATAATTTTTTCCGCTAACTTCGAGCCTACTCCCGGTAAGGTTTCTAATTCTTGCTTAGTGGCTGCATTCAAATTAACTAATTTTTTCCCTGCAATTTGAGGTTTAGCATTCGCAGATTTTGAGGCTGCTTGTAGTGAATCGCATTCTTGTTTCTTAGCGTCGATTTTCTTTTTGATACGGTGGGGAATTCCCAAGATTGCACCTTTGTAAAGCCGATCGAACTCCCGCTCAAAATGGGCCGCAACTGTCAGACTCTCGATCGCCAGCAACATCTCATCATTCCCGTGATTTGCAGCCTCACTCCAGTTGTGAGAACCTGTAAGCACCGTATTTCCGTCGATAACGCCGAACTTGTGGTGCAGGCGATCGCCCATTGGTAACAGCGGCACCCCCACCGTAGTCAGCGGCTTTCTCCACGGGCGATTGTCAGCTTCCCAGCGGCAATCTTGCATCAAAGTCGCCCCCATCATGTCTAAACCTTCGCTGTAAGGGCGATAAATGAAATTTGAGTCAATCAAACCTCGCACCGCAACACCCCGCCTAGCGGTAATTTCCAGAGTATTTGACAACCGTTGAGCCGAAAATACAAACAGTGCCAAATCCACTGACTTTTTCGCACTGCCCAAGTTTTTGTTAATCAAACTGTTGACGCTATTTTCCCAAGGCAAAGTCGTAGTTGTCGGCGAGAATTGTACCGCAACAGTGGCATTTCCTACTATTACTTTTTGGACAGAGCGAAACGGTTTTTTGATGCCAAATTTGCTGTCCGGTTTACCTCCCGGCCCGTCGCCCCACATGATGTTAAATTCTTGAGTAAATATTTTTGCTAATTCAGGGCTGGCAATTTTTAATAAATTGTTGGCATTGCCGCGACTTGCTGCTGTTTTGAAATCGCCGTGGATATCGCTGGTTGTAAAATTAGCAGAAGTTACGATTACTGTTTTGTTATCAATGACTACAAATTTGTGGTGCATCAAACCGCTGCCTTTACTGCCGTCAGCAGTATCGTCAATGACAGGAATTCCCGCATTTTTGACAATTACTAAAGCATCGTTTTGTTTGATTTCTTCGGGGCTTAATTTGCCGTCTTTATTGGTATCCGCAAGTTGGACGAATTCGTTGTAACGATCGCGATCTCGTTCGGGTAATTTCGCTAATTCTAGGGTTGTATAATCGCTCCAAGGGCGTGTATACAGATGTTCGACTATTAATCTGACTTTAATGCCCGATCGCGCGCGATCGGCCATTTGTCGCGCAACACCGGGCAAGCGAAACTCTTGAACCGCTACATCTACCGTCGATCCAGCACTAGCTACTGCCTCGGCGACCAACTTTTCTAAATCATCCCCAGGTCTAGTTTGCGCGCGATAAGGCTCTGTATAATTAGAAGTGAGGGACTGATTGAAGTATACTTGCAACAAGGTGTCTTGAGGCAGCGGAGGCAGACTCGGAGGCAAATTCTGCACCTCTTGCTTTGGTTGTCCGCAACCCGCCAGAGCGATCGCCAGCAGTCCAGCACAACACAAACCGAGCAAATTATCATAAAATACAGTCACAAAATTTAAAATTTTATTGAGGTTATAGGCTTACCCACAATTCAAACATATTCGATAAAGTCAACTTAGAACCTATAAATTTTATGAAAGGGAATAGATTTTACGTCTTGTAGAACTGCCTCGATGCCGGAAGCATCACTGGTAGGGTAGCAGCATTCAGGGGCGTGGGTCAAACCCGATACTGCTGCTTTATGGCTAAAAGAAAAACAATTTTTGATTGCGGTCACAAAGGATATGGTAAAGCGTGCCATCGCTGCACGCAAGAGTTGGCAGCGCAGCAGCAATATGTTGAAATGCTGGCAGAAAAACAAACCAAAAAACAAGAGAGGGAAGCATCATTTGCTAAAGATGCGATCGATCTCAGAGGTCTACCCGACCATGTAGTTACTAAAGCTCGCGCAATTATAGCAGCTTTGGGGGAAAATAAGAATTACAGAGATTTCGGCGGCAAACGCCTGCGTCACAACCGATGGATTGTGAGCATTCCTGTAACACGCAACTACAGAATGCTTTGTGAAGATTGCGGGACTTTCTTAATCCCCCAAAAAGTTTTGTCCCACGAAGACTACAACGTCTGCAAACCAGGAAGTTAGTTGTTAGTTGTTGTTATTGGTTATTGGTTATTGGTTAATTCTTATTGGTTGGTTGTTAGTTGTTATTAGTTAGTTATTAGTTATGCTTTTTTTTGGTAGATGTTATAATTGTTCAATGTTCAACTTGTAAATATATGGCTAGGTTTCAAGAGTTGCAGGTTTATCAATTAGCAGAGCAAATTTCTAATAAAGTTTGGCTGATTGTTCAATCCTGGGATTTATTTGCTAAAAATACAGTGGGGCAACAATTGGTTAGGTCAGTCGATAGTATTGGTGCTAATATTGCCGAGGGGAATGGGCGGTATAACTACAATGATAATCAACGTTTTATCAAAATAGCCAGGGGTCACTGCATGAAACAAGGCACTGGTTAAGATGAGCTTGGGCCCGACACCTGTTAACCACCGAGCAAATAGAGCGCATAAAACCTTTAATAGACGAACTATCTCCCAAACTCAACGCTTACCTAAACTCAATTCAAAGCAAAGCAAATACTCAAGCGTTGAAAATCAAAAAAATACCCAAAAGCAAACTACCCACAGACTGTTGACAAATAACAAGTAACAAATAACAACTAACAACCAACAACTAACAACTAACAACCAACAACTAACAACCAACAACTAACTCCTTAAAACCATGCAAATTTACCTCGACTATAGCGCCACAACCCCGACACGCCCAGAAGCAATTGAAGCCATGCAAAAAGCTCTCACTCAGCAGTGGGGAAATCCTTCCAGCTTGCACGAATGGGGACAAAGAGCGGCCACTACTTTAGAATTAGCTAGAATGCAGGTTGCTAGCTTAATTAACGCACTACCAGAATCGATAATTTTTACCAGCGGGGGAACTGAAGCGGACAATTTGGCAATTATGGGAATTGCCCGTCTTTATACAAAGCCGCAGCATATCATTATTTCCAGCGTAGAACATTCCGCAGTCGCAGAACCGGCGCGACAACTCGAACAGTGGGGATGGGAAGTAACGCGATTACCGGTGGATAAATTGGGGCGAATTTACCCCTTGGATTTGCAAGAAGCATTGCGATCAAATACAGTGTTAATTTCGATTGTTTACGGGCAAAGTGAAGTTGGCACGCTGCAACCAATTGAAGCATTATCACAAATTGCCCGATCGCGCAATATCATATTTCATACCGATGCAGTTCAAGTAGCCGGGAAACTGCCAATAGACGTGCAGAAATTCCCCGTAGACTTGCTTTCGCTTTCGAGTCACAAACTTTACGGGCCGCAAGGTGCAGGCGCGCTTTACGTGCGTCCGGGACTGGAATTAGCGCCCATGTTGGGGGGGGGCGGACAAGAGTTGAAACTGCGTTCAGGGACGCAAGCGCTGCCCGCAATCGTGGGTTTTGGAGTGGCGGCGGAGTTGGCTTTGCAGGAAATAGATACAGAAACAGCGAGATTGATTGAATTGCGCGATCGCCTTTTTGAGAAATTAGCCCACATACCCAGTTTAGTACCAACGGGCGATCGATATAACCGACTGCCGCACCACACCAGTTTTTGCATTGTCTCCCCCCAATGTAGCCCTTACCAAGGAATAGATACAGGGCGACTCACAGGAAAAACTCTCGTGAGACAGCTAAACTTAGCAGGAATTGGCATAAGTTCCGGTTCCGCTTGCAACAGCGGTAAACTAACAGCAAGCCCAGTTTTGTTAGCAATGGGATATAGCGAAAATGATGCTGTTTGTGGAATTCGCTTGACACTGGGACACCAAACAACCGAAGCTGATATTGATTGGACAGTAATTGCGATCGGGCAAATATTAGATAGATTAATGCCCAAAGTAGCATTGTGCAGGCATTAGAAACAATCTCAGAAACTGGGTTTTTTCCAATATCTTCGCCACTAATCAAATATCTTCGCAAAAACCCGGTTTCTCGCTACGACGCACAATCTCAGAAACTGGGTTTTTTCCAATATCTTCGCATCAAATCGAAATCCCAGAAATCATTTTCGGCTCCCCTCTCGTATTTTTGCCCGTATCATACCCTGATTCAGCAACGCCACAGAGCCAATCTCCGAAGGCTGGTGCTACGAAGCAGAAACCCGATCAGTGATGATTGGGAATCGCCACTCCTTCAGGACGAGGTGGATGTCAAGGCTGCTGTTGCGGGCGAAGCGGAGGCGATAGATCTATTTCTACTGTAGCCTGGGATGGGGTTGTGGGGGCGATCCAACTTTGGGCGATGGAAATTTTTTAGAAATATGTTGAAATAATCAGGATTTGGTGTATTATCGTATAACGTCAATTTTCAGACGTAACGGCGGCATAGCCAAGTGGTAAGGCAGAGGTCTGCAAAACCTCCACCCCCAGTTCAAATCTGGGTGCCGCCTTTATTTTTATGGGTTTTTGAAGGGTTAAAACAACCGATTTCCAAGGTTTCCGGGATTGTAACAAAGTGTGTATCGCGTTTAATGGTACATAATTGACTGTAAAAAGTAATGCGGATTTAATGCTGTGCAAATTTCAGCAAAATTGAATCAAGCTAACGGTTGGTTAAAGGCGATCAAGATTGGTATCACCATTTTACAGCGAGGCGATCGCCTATATCTTCAAGCCGTGCTGCCCCCGCGACCAGGCTCCAGCAACTCATCTCCTTGTCAGGAGCAGATTGCGTTGAGAATTCGGGGTAGTAATAAATATGTAGTGATTAGATATTTATTGGCTCAAATGATATAAAAGTTCATAATCGCTCTGTTTGGATTGATAGCTGACACCAAATTCTCCCTCTAAATAAGTAGCTAGCTCATCGAAATCCCAATATTTTTTATTCTTTAGCCATCCGATTACTTCAGTTCTTTGTAGAGATGTTAAATATCCTTTTGACCCTTTATGCCCTAGTTTGATCCCTGCGATGCCTTTGGTTTTAAATTATTTTTTCCAACAAGACTCATATATTTTGTTCACTTCAAGCTTTTGTTAGATTAGAGTTTATGCGCTCTGAAAAAACAATTAGTAACTGGTATAAAGTCCAAATGAATCTATTCACTTCAGTTATACGTGAGCATATTTTGGCAAACCGATTCAGTGATGGCATTGTCTAAAATATATAGATGATATTTTTGGTCAATGCGTAAGTCCGATTTTTGTAAAGCCGTTCTAAAAGGACGGGGTTTATACCCATTTTTTTTTGATGACAACAGTTTCTCCTATCCGAGTCGCCCAAATCACCGACACTCACTTGTTTGCAGAGCTCGATCGACAATGGAAAGGGATTTCAACAGCCCGCACCCTCGAAACAGTTCTCGATCGCCTGCAACAGATAAAGCCGCCGCCAGACTTACTTTTGCTGACAGGAGATTTATCCCAAGACGAAACAGCCGAATCTTACGAACTCCTGGCCTCCTTGATTTCCCCCCTCAACATCCCCGCTTACTGGATACCTGGGAATCACGACAACATCCCAGTTATGCAGCAAATATTAGATAAGCCGCCCATTTCGCCAGAAAAATCATTTCACTTGGGAAACTGGCAGTTTCTGCTGCTTTCGAGTGTCGAAGCCGGATGCGACGGCGGGCGGCTTTCCCCGGAGAGTTTGGATTGGCTGGACTCTCAACTGCAACAAACGGGCGATCGATTTGTTACGATTGCTTTACACCATCATCCGCTGGCGATCGACTCTGAAATAATGGATGGAATGATGCTGCACAATGCCGATGAATTTTTGGCAATTGTCGATCGATACCCTCAAATCAAAATAGTCCTTTGCGGCCATATTCACCAAGAATTTCACCAACAGCGAGGCGGAGTTTCCTACTTGGGCACACCGAGTACCTGCATCCAACTGTTACCCAAAACCTCTCCGATTGTCCTCGACACCATCGGGCCCGGATTTAGATTGCTCGAATTGGCGATCGGCGGTACTTGGGATACTAAGATTGAGCGAGTAGCCGGAGAACCTGCAAAATCTTGATATTTGACAGTTTAGAGGTCGTTGTGCGATCGACCCCATCGAAGAATCATCTTATTTCCAGTAAAATAACCGTTACCAAGTTCGATCGTTCGGACTTGTGTGCGCCTCAAAACTCAGAACACAGAAGTCCTCACTACCAACGATGGATCCTCACTGCAAACCGATTTAATAGTCTGCGTTCAAGCTGACATCATATCTAGCAGGTTTGCGATCGTACAATCACAAGTCCTAGAACATATTTTTTGCGCTGTTACATATGCTAAAAAATATTTCTATACAACATACAAAATTGTCAATCTGTCAAAAGATATATTTTATTATTCATTCATATATTTTATCATTTGTATTGACCCTAGATTGCAGAAATAGCGAGAGCGATCGGCAACTAACAACAATAGATCGGGCAACTTTTAAAAACAGGAAAAACTTAATATGTCTGAAGTCAATGGCGTCATGATGCAGTATTTCCACTGGTACAGCCCCGACGACGGCAGCCTGTGGAATCAGCTAGCGAAATCTGCAAAAGATTTAGCGAAAATCGGCGTTACATCTCTGTGGTTGCCACCCGCCTATAAAGGAACCGGCGGCGGTATGGATGTAGGTTACGGTGTCTACGACTTATTCGATTTAGGCGAGTTCGACCAAAAAGGGTCAGTACGGACGAAATACGGGACAAAAGATGAGTATTTGGCCGCGATAAAAGCTGCCCAAGATGCAGGAATTCGGATTTATGCCGATGTTGTCTTCAACCACAAATTAGGTGCCGACGCAGAAGAAGAAGCCGAAGCCACACCCTTCAATCCCGACAACCGCAATGCCACAGTAGGCGAATATCAAAACATCAAAGCTTGGACGCATTTTACTTTTCCCGGTCGCGATAAAAAATATTCCAGCATGGAGTGGCATTGGTGGCATTTTGACGCCATTGATTACAACGTTTACAACACAGAAACCCATGCTGTTTACCTGCTAAAAGGTAAAGAATTTGATCAAGGAGTAGACTTAGAAAAAGGTAATTATGACTACCTGATGGGTTGCGATTTAGATATGGACAACCCAGAAGTCAGCGGGGAATTAAAATACTGGGGTGAGTGGTATGTCGATACAACAAACGTTGACGGCTTTCGCTTCGATGCCGTCAAACACGTTAAAGCAGAATTTTTCCAAGAATGGTTGGAACACGTCCGCCACTATGCCCAACGCGACCTATTTGCCGTCGGCGAATATTGGTCTTACGAAGTGGAAGCTTTGCACTACTTCCTAGAAGCAACCAACGGTAAAGTAGCCTTATTTGACGCACCCCTCCACTACAACTTCCACGCTGCTAGCAAAGCCGGTAATAGCTACGATTTGCGAACAATTTTTGATAACACTCTCGTCCAACAGCAACCCGCCCTCGCCGTTACCTTGGTTGACAACCACGATTCTCAACCATTACAATCCCTAGAATCTGTTGTCGAGGCTTGGTTTAAACCTCTTGCCTACGCTTTAATCCTGCTGCGAAGCGAAGGATATCCGTGTATTTTTTACCCGGATTATTACGGCGCTAACTATAAGGATACAGCAAACGATGGTAACGAATACGAGATTTGGTTAGACAAACATCAGTTTATTCTCGATCAATTCTTGTTAGCGCGTCAAACTTATTCCTACGGCAATCAGTACGATTACTTCGACCACGCCAATACCATTGGCTGGACGCGACTCGGAGATGAAGAACATCCGGGCGGCATGGCTGTGGTACTCAGCAACGGAGGCGATGGCACTAAGTTTATGGAAGTCGGACAGCCGAATCGAACTTATATTGACATCACCGAACACATCCAAGAAGCGATCACAACTAATGACGAGGGTTGGGCTGATTTTAGGTGTAACGCCGGTTCAGTTTCTGTCTGGGTCCCGCAGCCGTAAGGACTGTGTTAAAAGTAAAAAGTAAAAAGCAAGATATCTTTTTACTTTTTGCTTTCATATTTTTGATAACTAACATCTATCTATAGTTAGGACTAAAGCTCTCTCTCTAGTCCTATTTTTAGGCTATGCGATCGCGTATAATATTTAATATTATTTTATCTTACATAAAAACTTATGAAACTTTCACAAAAAGTTGCAGTTATTACCGGCGGTGGGTCGGGAATTGGTCGTTCAGCAGCAATTTTAATGGCTAAGGAAGGAGCAAAAGTTGCTATTATCGATCACATTTTAGAAACGGGGCAAGAAACCGTCCGCCAGTTGGTCAATGAAGGAGGTTGCGGGCTGGCTATTGCCGCAGATGTGGGAGATTCTCAGCAAATGAAAAAAGCGTTTCAAACAATTTTTGATGAATATCAAAGAATTGATATTTTGTTTGCAAATGCGGGTATTAACGGTGTATGGTCGCCGATAGAGGAGATAGAACCCGATGAGTGGGATCGGACAATTAACACCAACCTCAGAGGAACCTTTTTGGCTGTTAAGTATGCTGTTCCTCATCTGAAAAAACAAGGAGGTTCAATTGTAATTACATCATCGATTAATGGCACCAGAAGTTTCAGGAAAGTTGGTGCCACGGCCTACGCTTGTTCAAAAGCTGCCCAGGTAGCCTTTGCAAAAATGCTGGCGCTAGAACTCGCAGCCTGCCAAATCAGAGTCAATGTGATATGTCCGGGCGGGGTGCTAACTGCAATTGAAGAAAGCACCGTTAAGCGCCATCTCGATCGCATTCCAGTCGCGCCTGATTCCATTGAAGACATGATTCCTTTGACGGATAATACGGCAGGTTCTAGCGAAGAAGTCGCCGAATTAGTGTTATTTCTGGTATCACATTCCTCCAGCTTCATTACAGGTACTGAAGTCTGGATTGATGGCGGCGGTTCTTTGATTTAAAATCTGAATAGTTTATTTTTATCACTCGGCGGTTTCAACCGCTTCTACAAAAACGAAGTCGCAGCCGAGGGGCACTAAGTAATAAGAATTTCTAATGACTAACTCTCCTTTGTTTAACAGCAGTTTGCAATGTCTGGGGCAGCCACTTATCGTACTGAGGATAAACAGGCAAACGCTTTACGAGTTGCCATCCCGATGTTGCTAAAATTTCTGTTAAAGTTTGGTGTTGCAAGTGAGGATAATCGGGATTAACTTCATCCCGCGGCCCAATCCCTCCTAAATCTCTAGCACCTGCTTCTAAACAAGCCAGCAAGATGTCTGGTTGTGCAACTAAATTGGGCGGAATTTGTAGGGCAATTTCATCAGGTAAAATGCTGCGGGCGATCGCAATTACTTGCGGCATTTTTGTAGCATCAAAAACTTCACCGTCCCAACTTTGCTGATTTCCGGGGCTGTGGGGCTGGAGGATAACTTCTTGAATGTGATGGTAACGCGAATGAATCCGGGCGATCGCCTCCAGCGTCTCAATCCAATCGGCCTCACTTTCCCCAATTCCCAACAGCAAACCAGTGGTAAACGGAATCTTTAATTCCCCAGCCCATTCTAACTGTTGCAGTCGCAGCGCCGGCACTTTACTCGGTGCGTGTCGGTGAACAGTTTGTAACAAATCTGGGGCAAGCTGTTCTAGCATCAGCCCCATTGAAACATTCACCTGTTTTAACTGCGCCATCTCCTCAAAGCTGAGCGGCCCCACATTAGTATGCGGCAAAAACCCCAGAGCAAGCGCCAGTTCGCACAAATCGTAAATCCGCTGCAACCAAGCTTTTCGCCGTTGACTCTCGGGATGTACTTCGCCGCTGAGGATCAGAATTTCAATTACACCTTGAGGAAGCAGCAACTCAAGCTGTGTTTCGGCTTCTGGGAGTGTCAGCCAAGGACTTTGCAGCGGTTGGGCCCGAAAATTGCAATAGGTGCAGCGGTTGAAACACTCGTAGGTGGGAACCAGAGTATAAGCGGGGCTGTAGGTGACGGTGCGGGACATTCCTTGGGATTTTGAGCGATCGGACTCGATCGACAGCTATATATATAAGTGCGAGTTTTGCGGTTGGCGATCGCAATACTTCATCTATCTTAACACTCACGCCAGTCCCGAATCACCTTGCCAGCTAGATTATGAAGATTATTTTTTTCGTGCGATCACCTGTAAACTCCGAACTCTGCTTTATAGAATCCCCACACAGCAAGCATTAGAAAACAAAATAAGATTTACTTATATTAAACATAAGAAAAACTGTAGTTAAAAACCCTTTACAAACTGAAATAAAAGGTTTATGTTATATACATGGCGGAACAAAAAGCCGTCACGAACATTGAAAATCAAATAACGCAATCATAAAAACATGACAGCCACATTACAGCAGCGCGAAAGCGCTAACCTGTGGGATCAGTTTTGCAACTGGGTCACCAGCACCGACAACCGCATCTATGTAGGTTGGTTCGGCGTCCTGATGATTCCTACCTTGCTAACTGCCACAATCTGCTACATCACTGCCTTCATCGCAGCCCCTCCCGTAGACATCGACGGCATCCGCGAACCAGTAGCAGGTTCCTTGATGTTCGGTAACAACATCATCACAGGTGCAGTTGTTCCTTCGTC
>NZ_JAUBPP010000021.1:0-110557 GCF_036700765.1 Microcoleus sp. S1D4 | reverse complement strand
GTCATTAGACAACCATATCGGTGCTATCTGGTATTTCATCCATCATTATAATGCATCATTACTTGTTTAGCACTACCGGGGCAGCGTAGGCGGATTGAGGGGGTAAAAGTGAATCATCCGAGACCATCATGAGTAGAAATACTCAAGTATCTCGGTCACTCAGCATTACCCAGTAGTCTATTCTGGAAAATTGAGGTGAGGGCGTGAGTTAAATCTGATATCAGTTAAAATTGCGCTCGGTAAAAAACCAACTTTATTACGTATCCGTAAGGCGATCACAGCCGCGAAAAAGCGTTAATTGCGATCGCTCTTCCGTAACCAATCATCACCAAAAATAGTGTAAACTGGCGAGATGGATGAACGCTCAAATCAGGATTCAGCAGCCCATGCAGAAAGCATCCCAGATAAAAGTAGAAAACCTAGATCATCTAGGCTTGATAGCCGGTCTAATTGATGAAATAGGAATTGTCCCAAAAATCAATGAATTAATAGGCGAACAACCGGGCGAAATAGTCAGTCCCGGCCTGATAGTTAAAGCCATGATTATTAATGGATTAGGGATGGTTGCGGCCCCATTATATTTATTTTCTAAATTTTTTGAAGGGAAAGCAGTAGAACATTTACTTGGAACGGGGATTCAAGCATCACATTTAAATGATGACCGTTTAGGGAGAGTATTAGATAAGTTATAGTTGGCAGGAATCACAGAAATATTCACAACTATTGCCCTGTCAGCCACTCAAAAATTCGACATAAATACCGACACATCTCACCTCGACTCAAGTTCATTTCATCTACATGGCAAATATGAACAAGAATTACCATCAATATCTTTTGAAAGGACAGAAAAAGATCACAATCAGTTAGATAATTCATCAATCAATCATCAAACATCCCCAGTACCAATTCAGATTACCTACGGTTACTCTCAATGGCCAAGCCCCGACTTAAAACAGTTTATTTTAGACCTAATTTGTAGTGGAGACGGAGATGTGCCACTATTTTTACGAGTAGCTTCAGGAAACGAATCAGATAATTCCATATTCGCCTCAATTTGTCAAGACTTTAAAAAAAAATTAAATCTCGACAGTTTAATGGTAGCTGACAGTGCATTATATAGTGCTCCCAATTTAGAAATGTTAACCAATTTAAGATGGTTAACTCGTGTACCACTCAGTCTGAAACAAGCACAGCAACTGGTATCTCAATTAAATGAATCAGAATTTCACGGCTGTTCTGTGACGGGATATCGTTGGTCAGAACACAAAAGTAATTATGGTGGAATTACACAAAGATGGTTAGTAGTAGAGAGCAGTTTGCGTCGTGATGCTGACCAACGTAAGGAATGAAAAAAACCTCAAAAAAGCTGAAATTGAGGGTCAGAAAAAGTTGCGAGAGTTATCAAATATTGAATTTGCTTGTTCGGCAGATGCCTCCGCAGCAGCAAATCGTTTATCCAAACAACTAAAATATCATAATTTAACCCAAATTACCTGCGGGGAAACTACAGTAAAACCCGCTACGGATTCGACCATTTCTCATGATAATTCTAGCTCTACCTTGACATTTAAAGTTCAAGCAAAACTAGAACTAGATGCGAATGTGGTAGCCCGAATAACCAAAGCTAGTGGCAGATTTATCTTAGCTACTAATGTGCTGGATGCAGAGCAATTAAGTCAGAAGTGAAATGATTGTAAAATATAAGGAACAGCAGTCGGCAGAGAGAGGGTTTGGGTTCCTAAAAGACCCGCTATTTTTTACGGATAGTGTATTCCTCAAATCCCCAGAAAGAATCGAGGCTTTAACTTTAATAATGGGTTTATGTTTGTTGGTTTATACTTTAGGTCAAAGGTTACTCAGGCAAAACTTGCAACTCAGTAATAAAACCGTAAAAAATCAATTGGGCAAAGGAACAAATTGACCTACTTTGCGCTGGATATTCCAAATTTTTCAATCAATTCATGCGGTTTGTATTCAAGGAATTCAGCAAGTTTCTAATTTGACATCGGAACGGTTGGTCATATTAAGTTTATTTCCAGTCACCTGTCGGTCTTATTACTTTTTGTTGTGAAATGAACGGCTCTCCTGAGTTTGTGGTGTAAAATGTACCTACTAATACATTTACCGTTATGAGCTTCCATCTAGACTATCTATTAGCCTTGCCTGGAGTCAGGGTTGAAACTTGTACTCAAGTTGAGGGAAAAATTTTATTGGGACTGAGCATTTTATCAGAAGGAATTGTTTGTCATCATTGTAACAATCCTACCGAAAAACTGCATCAAAATCGACCAATTTTAGTAAGAGATTTGTCGGTTTTTGGTCGTCCTGTATATCTAAAAATCCCACGACGGCAGTTTTACTGTCCTAACTTACTCAACGGTATCCAACAGAAAAATTAGATTTTTTGGACGTTAAAAGACGGCATACTCAACGATACGAACCAAATATTTATGAGCGTGTTAAACAATCGAGCCTGGAGCAAATTGGCAGAGAAGAAGGACTGAGTTATGACGAAATAAAAGGAATATTTGAGCAGGTAAACACCCTAAAAAAAAACGAATTGGCAACGGGTTAAACGAATTGGTATGGATGAGATAAGTATGCGAAAAGGTCAAGGAAATTTTGTGACTGTTGTGAGTGACCTGGGCGAAGGTAATTTAATTGAGATGATTGATTCTGATCGCTGTGAAGAAATCATTGAAGTCCTGATGCAACAAGCAATTGAGGTTCGTGAACAAGTTGAGGAAGTCAGTGTTGATATGTGGGGAGGATTCCCTAAGGTTATCAAAAAAGTATTCCCAAATGCCAAAGTTATTATTGATCTTTTTCATGTGATGAAAGTAGTTAATAAAGACTTAAATAAGTTACGTAAAGCAGCCGGAATAACAGATAGGCAAAGTAAATATTTATCATTAAGTAATCGACTAAAATTGAATCAAGACCAGATTGATAAATTAGAAATGACACTAGGAAAATCCGAATGTTTGCGAATTGCGTATGAGATGAAAGAAAAATTTAGAGAAACATATGAGACTAATTTGACGGTACAAAAAGGGCAGAAGAAAATCAAAGAATGGCTAAATCATCCACAAGTATTTTTTAGAGAAGCTGCATCAACAATTGAGAATCATTTTGAGGGTATTTGCAACTACTTTCTTCATCGCATAACAAGTGGAGTCATGGAAGGAATCAACAATCGGATTAAGTTGATAATGCGGCCAGGGTATGGTTTTTCTAATTTTAATAATTTTAGGAATCGCGTATTAGCTTGCTTTTCTGATTAGATAAACTTATAACCATAACTTCAGGAGAGCCAAATGAACTCGATTATTGATTAGTCAACCTGACTTACATTTAAATATTTTTTGATTCAGCAGTGATGTATTATTGTCATAATGCGGGCGATATATGCTGGAAATTAATAGTTATTAATTGTCTGATTTTTGACTTTCAATGGGTTAAGAAGATTGAATTAATGCCCTCATGTCAATTTTTAGGAATCCCTAACAGAGTGATGATCTCGTTGCACAGATTTTTGAGTGTTTTTACTCACGCTCGATCTCGGATGATTCACTTTTATCCCCTCAATCTGCCTACGCTGCCCCTTGGGGGTGCGGAATGTGGGTTACAGAGTAAGCCCTGCCATTTTTTACGCATTTTCTGAAACTTAGGGCTGAACTCAAACATTGAAAAAAGAGTCCAGTCTATAGCCCGCAAGGGTTTCGGAGACTCGACTAGATATAAAACTGTCCGAAGTATTGCATTAAGGGAGTGGATAGGTTTTATTTTTCATCCTCATTTTTTCCTTAACGGTAGCTCTAGTTCTTCTGAAAGCCACCGTTCTCATCTTTATTTAGTCTAAAGTCCAGTAAAATATTAAAGGAACTTCTCAGTAGTCGAATTCAAGAGGTAAGACTTGAAAAAAATTGGATTAGTAGCGATCGGACGAAATGAAGGGCAGCGCCTCCGCCAGTGCCTAGTGTCGGCCACAGACAAAGTTGCCCGCGTCGTCTACGTCGATTCCGGCTCAACAGACGGCAGCCTAGAGTTAGCCCGATCGCTCGGAGCTGATACAGTAGAACTAGACTTATCTATACCGTTTACCGCAGCCCGCGCCAGAAACGAAGGCTTTGCCCGCTTGCTGGAACTAGCACCAGACATCGAATTTGTCCAATTTGTGGACGGTGACTGCGAAGTAGTTGATGGATGGCTCGATCGCGCCTACAGCGAACTCACAGCCAAACCCGACTTAGCAGCAGTATGCGGGCGGAGGCGAGAACGATACCCCAAAGCAAGCATTTACAACCAATTGTGCGACATCGAGTGGGATACCCCCATCGGCGAAACCAAAGCCTGCGGTGGCGACTCCATGATGCGTGCCACAGCATTTCAGCAAGTCGAAGGTTTCAATCCCGCACTAATCGCCGGCGAAGAACCCGAACTGTGCTTGCGGCTGCGCCAAAAAGATTGGAAAATCCTTCGCTTAGACGCAGAAATGACCCTGCACGACGCGCAAATGACCAGTTTTGCTCAGTGGTGGAAGCGCGCTCAAAGAGCGGGTCACGCCTACGCCGAGGGAGCCTGGATGCACGGCAGCGAACCAGAGCGCCATTGGGTCAAAGAGACCCAAAGTACCTGGTTCTGGGGATTAGTCTTGCCAGTGTTAGCCTTGACAATGGCATGGCCGACAAAAGGCTGGAGTCTGTTAATATTGAGTGGCTACCCCTTAGCAACCTATCGCACCTATAACTATTATCTAAAGCATCGGGATCTCACAACTCAAGAGGCAGCCATCTACGCTTTCTCATGTGTATTAGCCAAATTTCCCCAGCTACAAGGTCAAATCCAGTTTCACCAGCACCGATTGCTGGGGCAGCAGAGCAAGTTGATCGAATACAAAACAACCAACTCTATTAATTCAGCAAGCTAGAATTACAGCTAACTTCCCAGAAATTTTACCCCTGATTAGCCAACAAATGAGCGATCAAAAATTAAAAATTCTACTAATTGTAGAACAGTGCAATCCCGAATGGGCATCAGTACCTTTGGTGGGCTACAATTTTTTTAAAAATATCAATAATTTAGCTGATGTAACCCTCATCACCCATATTAGAAATAAATCAGCTCTCGAAGAATACCCAGAATACGAAAATATTGTCTACCTAGAAGAAGGAAAGTTAACAAAACAATATTATAAAATAGTCGCAAAAATTACCGCAAACGGGCGAGTAAATTGGCCTCTTTATAATACCTTGAGTTACCCAATCTATGAAGAATTCAATCAGCAAGTATATCAAAAATTTAAAGGTAAAATCCTCAACGGAGATTATGACATAGTTCATGCAATTACGCCCATGATGCCGCGGTATCCGTTTAAGGTAGTCAGTGTTTGTCAGCAGACTCCTTTTATTCTAGGCCCTGTGAATGGGGGCATTCCCTTTCCCCCAGGTTTTCAAGAAACTGCAAAACAAGAATTTGCTCAATTCAACTTTTTGAGAGCAGTTGGTCGAGCATTAATTCCAGGTTATGTAGACACTTACAAAAAAGCAGATAAAATTTTAGCCGGTTCAACCTATACTTTAAATATGCTAAAAGATTTGTTTGCAATCCCTGACCAAAGAATTGATTTGTTCTATGAAAATGGCATTTCGGAGGAATTTTTAAACCAGACAAATATCCCTATTAAAGATGTTAGCCATATCAATCTGCTTTTTGTGGGTCGATTAGTGCCTTACAAATGTGCCGATATTGTCATTGAGTCTATTGGGAAATTAGACCCGGTAATTCAAAGTAAAATCAGCTTAACTATAGTAGGAGACGGCCCAGAAAGAAATAACTTGGAAAACCGAATAAAGAAGCTTGATTTAGGGGAAATAGTTAGCTTTGCCGGATGGGTAAATCAACAAAAAACTCTGGATTATTATAGGAAAGCAGATATTTTTTGCTTTCCTTCGATCCGAGAGTTCGGGGGCGCAGTGGTAATGGAAGCTATGGCTTGCGGGCTCCCCTGCATAGTTGCTAATAACGGCGGTATTGGTGAGTACGTGAATGAAGAAACTGGTTTTAAGATCGAGCCGATTTCGAGAGAGTATCTCACACAGGAGTTGACAAGTAAAATTAAGCTGTTAGTCGAAGACGATCGGCTGCGGGAAAGTATGTCAGCTAAGGCGATCGAAAAAGCCAGAGAATTTGCCTGGGAAAACAAAGCGATAAAAATCGTCGAGATTTACGAAAAAATGCTCGGCGATAAAAGTGTTAGTGCATCGACATAGTAGATAAATATCCTTGAATTAAAGATTATAAAGCAGGTAAGAAATGAAGACCAAAATTGGATACTTTATTCCACAATTTCCAGGACAAACACACATCTTTTTGTGGCGTGAGCGACAATTTCTTGCAGAACTTGGAATTGAAACAGATTTAGTATCAACTCAACCGCCCCCCAGAGCGATCGCTTCTCACGTATGGGCAGAAGAAGCTCAAAAAAACACTATCTATCTATTTCCTTTTGCTGCGAAAGATTTTATTAATTCATTCCTAGAGGTTCTCAAAGCAGGTCCCGCTGCATGGTGGCAGTGCCTCGCAGTTATTGCCAAAGCGAGAGATACATCGTTATTTGAAAAAGTTAAACTCTTAGCACTGGTTTTGGTTGCTGGGAAATTAGCAAGGTTAACAAAAATAAAAGGTTGGTCTCACATCCACGTTCATTCCTGTGCTAATTCCGCCAATATAGCCTTATTTAACTCAATTCTTACAGGCTGTACTTACAGTATAACTCTTCACGGGCCTACTCTAGAAGTGTACGGGTCTAATCAGGAACAAAAGTGGAAAAATGCGGCTTTTGCGATCGTCATATCTCAACTGCTTCTCAATGATGTCAAAAATAAATTAGCAAACTTTCTTCCGAAACAATTAGCTGTTGCTCCCATGGGAGTTAATATTGCAGAAATTAAACGCAGCAGCCCTTACAAGCCTTGGCAAGAAGGAAGTCCGTGCAAGATTTTTGCTTGCGGTCGCCTCAACCCGGTGAAAGGTCATAAATACTTGATTGAGACTGTAGAATTGCTGCGAAATCGGGGATTTGACGTGAGGCTGCAAATTGCAGGCGAGGATGAACAAGGGGGCAGCGGATATCACCAAGAGCTACAAAAAATCATTGAAGATAAATCGATGTCCGAATGCGTGGAGCTAATTGGGGCTGTTTCGGAACAGCGAATTCGCCAAAGTCTAGAAGTAGCTAACGTTTTCGCTTTGGCAAGTTTAAATGAAGGAGTTCCGGTTGCTGTGATGGAAGCAATGGCGATGGAAGTGCCATCGGTTGTTACTAATGTAGGTGGAACTTCTGAGCTAGTAGATGACGGCGTGGATGCTGTATTAGTTCAATCAGAAAAACCCGAAGAAATGGCAGATGCGATCGCCAATATACTGCAAAATCCCGAACTTGCTTTGAGCCTTAGTCGGGAATCTCGGAAAAAAATTATGGCCAAATTTAGCCACGGCCGCAGTGCAGAAACTTTAGCTCAGTGCTTGGAAAAAGTGGGAATAACTAACCTGTCTTAGTTATGCCAAAGAAAAAAATTAATCTCTGATTATATAAATCGAGTTGATTCCCAAACAAGTGATGTGAATTGTAATTGTTGCTCAAAATGCTTCAACTAAGTTCGGCGGTGAGTCATTGCTGCCGCTGCACTATTTCCGAATACTTCGATCGCGCAAAATAGAGACTTGGTTAGTGACGCCCGCACCCAGGCCGAACTCTAAGCGATGTTTCCCGAAGAGTGCGATCGAATGCTTGAAATTTATCAACAAACCGTAAAAGATAGCGGCCGCTAAGGAGCTGCTTTCCTCTGTCTGTCGAGCTGTAGCCCACATCCCGCAGATATTTAGACAAGTTTAATAGTTTTAAATTTGTCGGCATAAATACATGGGTAGTGATAAATATGTAGTGATTAGATATTCGGTAGTGATAAATATGTAGTGATTAGATATTCATTGGCTCAAAACATAGTTGTAATGATGAATAAAATACCAAATAGCACCTATATGGTTTTCTAACTTTTTAGAAAATGAAATAGTCTTTCTTACGAGCCGAGAAACACGTTGGCGCAAAGTATTATTAAATCTTTCAATGTGATTAGTTTTTCCACTGTCTTTACCAACTGGCTGATGCCGTAGCGAAGGAAAAATACAAGCATAAGCCTGCCAAAAATCTGTATAGCAAACAGCACATTGTCGATATACAGGAGGTAGAGAATTCCATAATTGTTTGGCTCCTTCTTCGCTACGATCGCCAATATAAACACCAATAATTTCTCTGGTGTCTCTATCCATTGCGGCGCCACACCCATTGCTTATTTTCTTGGCAATCTACAAATGACCACAGTTCATCACATTCAACATTCAATCTGACTTTTTTTTAGGTTTAACCTTTACTGTGCGTTCGATTGAGGCATATTTATTATTTACGTAATCCTGTAACCATTTTTGAGAAACACCCGTGCTTCTAGCTATACCAGCCAAAGAAATCTTCTCCAAAAGAAGTCGAACGATTAAATTTTTAGTTTCTGAGGTAATTACTTTGTTTGTCGGATTTTCGACTTTCTTGGCGGCCGCAACTTTGACATTTGTATTTGGGTTCTTTATTGTGAATTCTACCATTTTTAACTATGTGAGTTGAACCCCAATTAGGGCAATTTGGTCGTAAGGATAGCATATTATGTGACTAAATTAATCTGGGCAGGTATCAAAGATTTCAGCAATAATTTATTATAATAGCATAACTATAACTCAATCTACATTCAAGCGCGTAAAGAAATATTAAAATCACAAAATTTGATTCTATGAGTTATAAAAGTATCCTATGTATTCAATTACTGTAATTAAATCTCACTACATATTTATTACTACCCATACATGGAATAAATATATAGCAACGGTCTCAACTATTTCCAAAAGTATATAATAGAGTCAGGAACACAGGTGTAAAAAATCATGAATCAGCCCCCAGTCGAAATAAAAGTCCTCAACATAGATCATTTAGGAATAATAGCGGGAATTATCGATGAAATGGAACTGGTAGAATTAGTGAATAAACAAATCGGTATCAAAGAAAAAGAACTCCTAACTCCCGGACAAGTAATGAAAGCAATGATTTTGAAGGGATTAGGATTTTTGAGCGCCCCTTGATACTTATTTGAACAATTTTTTGTCGGCAAAGCAACATCACATCTGATTGGAGAAGGAGTATTACCATCACATTTAAATGATGACCGATTAGCCAGAGCCTTAGACAAATATTATGCAGCAGGCACAACACAACTATTTACAACAATCGCTATAAAAGCTGCCGAAAAATTTCAAGTAAAAATGAAGAGCATTCATTTGGATGGAACTTCAATGTATGTACATGGGGAGTACGCAAAGCCGTCAGAAAAAGGAGTCAATAAGCCGTTAAGATTGAGTCAGAAGTGAAAATTCAAGAATCATCGCATGAATCAGAGATGAAAACCATAGAACTCAAACATGGGTATTCGAGGGAGCATCGACCAGACCTCAAGCAATTTATTGTTGACATGATTTGTACAGGAGATGGAGATGTACCATTATATTTAACAATAGACTCAGGAAATATCGATGACAAAAGTGTATTTGTACAGCGCTTAAAAGAATTAAAAAACTCCTGGAATTTTGAAGGAGTAAATGTAGCAGATAGTACCTTATATACCAAAGATAATATCATCGCTCTGAGAGGAATGAAATGGATAACTAGAGTTCCTTTAACTATAAAAATGGCGGCGTTGCTGAATCAAGGTATGATAAAATTATAGTGCGATCACAGACAAGCGAGAGCGAAAATAATTTATTTGATTTTGATACGGAATTGGAACATCTCCAAATTTTAGATAGTGAATTAGTAATGGAATTGAATATCTTAGCATTTGTTCAGATTTAGAATAACAAAGACTTTTTCGTTTTAGGCGAGCCAAATAATGTCTTAATCTTGTATTTTCACCCTCAACTCTTGTCATATAGGTTTTGCTAATAATCTGATCTCCATCGGGAATAAACTTCGGGTAAACTTTCCACCCATCTGTGACATAAAAATGGCATTTTCCTTTATTAACAATGCCCCATAGTGGTTCAAAAGTTTTTGCACTATGGTCGCCTAAAACCCATCCTAGAATACCTGGTTTAAAATGGTCTACTGCTGTCCATAACCAGGTTTTGTTTTTTTTGAGCCGGCAAATGTTTCTAATTCATTTAATTCTCCCACTTGTGGAGTTGTTTCTGGGTGATAAAATTCTGGCAAGAGTTTTCCTACTTGCTTGACCCAATTAATGATTGTCGTATGATGCACATTTTTGACTCTCTCAATTGCTCGAAAACCCATACCATTGACATACATTTTAAGACATTCACGTTTCACCTCTGAGCGAGTAACCTTTATGAGGTTGATAGCCATCTATAAATTGTCTGCCACAACCGACACAAATATAATTCTGTTTACCTTTTTTATGGCCATTTTTATTAACATGAGTTGACTGACATTCAGGACATTTCATAAGCTCTACATTTTGTGAAGTGTTATTTTTTGGCGCTCGCACTATAAATTTACCATACCCTAATTCAGCAACGCCCGTTTTCGCAACCGAACACCATCCGGCTGATGTGGCGAAAAGCTCAAAATTCTGGTTAATCTTTCTCGTAAATTGCTGCGATATCGCTTCAGCCTTGCCTCGTCCATCCTATCGCGTCGTCGATGGATAACAAAAGCCCTTAATAATAACCTCTTCATCGCTGGGGCAAAAATCCTGTCTCCTGCATCAATGGCATATTGGCAATCCCGCAGTTGATGGGCTAAACACACCTGCCATTGTGCTGCTGGGTGATTTTTTTGAGCACTAAAAAGGTCTGATACCCACAGTTGCGGGCGATGTTCCCCGAGAACTTCACTCATTACTCCAGCCCCCCGACTCGGACGGATGACATGCAAGCAAATATCTTGGTTCTGAAATACCCACTCCCATTGGTTTTGTCCGTTTACTCTGGCACTGGTTTCATCCGAGCAAATTAATTTTGCGGCGTTGCAAACGTTGTAGTATTTGATTTACAAAGGTCATCTAAACTGGTTTTGACGGTACTTAAGAGGTTGGCGATCGCTCCTTCGGATATCTTGAGTCCAAAAACTTCCGCCAAGATTCTCGACAGCCGTTCTTCGCCGATCGCATGAGTGTAGCGCAGATATGTAACTAGGCTTTGAATTGAACTGCCAAATGGTGAACCCGGTTCCATTCCTGCGGGTACGGGGGCAAGATACTCGGTTTGACAACAGTCGCAGCGACCGCCATAACGTTCAATGCGCGTTACGATCGGGCGAATTGGTGGTAGTTCTATTTTGTCATAGACGGATTGCAATTTTTGGGCTGCGACACTAACTGTTTCTGAACACTGGGGACAACTTTTGATTTGAGCGATAATGATTTGGTCGGGGTTGGGATGTAGGTGTCTTCCCCCTCCTGCTCTGCCGATGCTTTTTTGTCTTTTGACTCCTTCTATTTTCGATGGCTTCGGCTTGATTTTGGGCTTGAATCATGCATGATGGTGGAGTGCTTGAATTCGAGCTGGTTTTGGCGGGAGATGAGTTGGGTTTTGATTCGTCAGTGTCTAATGCTGGCCGCAGTTTTTGGATTTCCTGCCAAAGCTCTACTATCAAGGCGTTTTTGGCCTCATCCGATAGTTGTTTTAGCTCAGGGAGTTTTTTCATTCCTCTATCTAATGTCTATCTCGTCCTCTTGTCAAGGAGGTTGAGCAATTACATAACATGAATAAGCAAGTAGAAAAACAAAAAGAAAAAGCATCAACCTCTCTACGCAAGCTATCCCAGCCAAATTTTGCTTGTGAACCCGATGCTAAAATGGCTCTCGAAAAATTATCAAATTCATTCAAATATCATAAAATAAACCATATTCAATATCAAAAAAACGCCGAATATGGGCAATCAGGTAGACCCAGTAAATTGGCAATACCACTCAAATTACTTATCGAGTAACAGGTAAATGAGAGACTAAATTAGAAGTAATTGAAGCTGAAAAAACTGGGGCAGGCAGATTTATTTTAGCAACAAATGTTATCGACAAGAATGAATTGAGTAATGAGAGCGTACTCAAAGAATACAAAGCCCAACAATCGACAGAAAGAGGATTTAGATTCCTGAAAAACCCGTTGTTTTTTACTTCAAGTGTCTTCGTAAAAAATCCTCAGAGAGTAGAAGCAATTGCCATGATAATGGGACTGTGTTTGTTAGTCTATACCCTAGCACAAAGAAAGCTAAGAAAAGAATTAGAATCTTCAGGAATTTAGGTCAAGAATCAGGTGAAAAAATCAACAAATAAACCGACTATGCGCTGGATATTTCAGGTAGGCAGTACATTTGATAACGGTAAATGGATACAAGCAAGTGAGCAATTTAACGGTAGAACATCGAAAAATTCTCTCTTGTTTAGGGACAGTCTGTCGTCAATATTATCTGATTATTTAATCAGAGAGATTTGCCGTCACATTGAGATACTTGTCGAGCCAATAAATTTCGACCCAGACAATAATGTTCTCGGTCAAAAAAACTGCGGATTTATTGGAGTATATTGCCTAATAAATTGAGCAAGTTATTGTCACCGAAAAAAACCGGGATTCAACTTGAGATATTGTCTACTAATTTTCATAAAAAATATAAATTAAAGTTAAAAGAGTTAGACTAAAAAAAGTTTGATGGCTTTGATTTTTGAAAACTACCAGTAAGATAATCACATCTGCGGAATGTGGGCTGTAGGGGCAGTGCCTAAAAACTCAAGCGCAAAAAACGGGTTAACCCGTATTTGGTTAACCCGCAAGCTTAGAAACGCGCACGGCGATTAATTTTGCACTACCAGCTTGACGTTGGCGTTTTGCAAACCGCGCTGCTTGACTGCTGCCAAGGTCTTGTTGACTGCGTACTTCTGGTTGATGGAGTTAATTAACTCAGTTTGATTGTGCTTTTTGGCCACGCCCCAGAGGTCGGCAATCAAGTCAAAGGAACCATCGCTATTGCGAGACCAACCCAGGTCATATTCGCCTTCCAGAGTCGCTACGATGTCGGAGCGAACGCGCTGACCGTTATAACCGCGAACATCAGCTTCTGACTTGACTGAAATGCCCAAGTCGCGCAGGGAAGCTTTCAGGATTTCGGCATCGGTGATTTTGGTACGCAGAGTGCTAAAGTGAGACATTGGATTTCCTCCTAATAAAACTGAGAGAGAAACAACAACGGTCTGGATTTAACGGTGCCGCTGGGCGGCTTTTCAATCGAACTGCTAGCTGTTGCTAGCCTTTGCTCCTGTTTGGACCAGGAGAAAGCTTTTAGAATTCCATTCGCTGATATTCAGCGACGGAAGACGCAGCGGGCCGTGCGCGCTGTCTCGCCCAATCTCGGAGGGCGCTGACCTGTTCGGTCATGGTTTTAGACAGTGGCAATGTGGATTTAATGGCCGCGATGATATCTAACTGCGTAAACTCTCTATCTTGAGCGAAGGCCTCGTACATGGCTGCTACTAACCCTTGCTCAATTTCTGCGCCTGAAAAGCCCTCGGAAACATTGGAAAGCTGCTCTAAATCGAAGCGAGAGATGTCCCGACGGCGCTTTGACAGGTGAATGTTGAATATATCTTGGCGTTCTTCTTTGGTAGGCAGGTCAACAAAGAAGAGTTCGTCGAACCGGCCTTTCCTCAAGAATTCCCCCGGCAACCGCTCGATGCGGTTGGCTGTTGCCATTACGAAGACTGGGGAAGTCTTTTCTTGCATCCAAGTGAGGAATGAACCGAAAATTCGGCTGGAGGTGCCTCCGTCTGAGTCAGCAGAACCAGTGCCTCCGGAAAAGGCTTTGTCTAGTTCGTCGATAAACAGGATGGCTGGAGAGATGGATTCTGCTGTTTTTAGAGCGTTGCGGAGGTTGGCTTCAGATCTACCCACCATCGAGCCGTCGTAGACTCGGCCCATATCTAGCCGCAGCAGGGGCAGTCCCCAAAGGCGCGATGTAGTCTTGGCAATCAGCGATTTTCCGCAGCCCGGTACGCCGAGAATTAACATCCCTTTTGGTTGGGGCAGACCGTATTCTCTCGCCCTTTCTGTAAAGGCGTTGGAACGCTGCTTGAGCCACCGTTTCAGCTCTTCTAAACCGCCTACTGCATCCAGGGTTTCATCTTCTTCAACGAACTCTAGAATGCCGTTGCGCCGAATTAATTGCTTTTTCTCCGACAGAACTATGTCTACTTCTTCTTCAGTTAACCGGCCTGTCGAAACGTGGGCTTTGCGATACACTTTTTCAGCTTCGTCCTTAGTCAATCCCAAGGCTGCTTTTAAAAGTTTTTCTCGCGCTTCTGTGGTAATGCGTCGCGATTTTGTTTGCTCCAACTGACCGGACAACACTTGGTTGAGTTCCTTCATGTCGGGAAGCGCGAAATCTAATACCACTACTTCCTTTTCTAGCTCGATCGGAATTTGCTGCAAAGGAGACATTAGTATGATTGTCTTTTGCGTTCCTTTGAAGTTGGCGATCGCATCCCGCAATAACCTTGTTACAGTTGCATCATCTTTAAAAGGATGAAGGTCTTTGAATATATAGATTCCACTGGGGTTGTTGCTTGGTTCCCGCTGCCTGATAACCCACTCAAGGGCTGCCTGTGGCGAGAGGGTGCTTTGCTGAGTGTTCCGAGGTTGACCGTGATCCGTGCGCTCTATCATGCCTTGGGTTACAGTCCAGACGAATACTCGTCGCTGTGGCTTGGCTTGAGCTATTGTTGAAATTGCTTGCTCACACCGCTCTTCCTCGGATGTCACGAGGTAGATCAGAGGATATTGAGCTTGGATTAGGATACTGATCTCTTCTTGCATAGTCCTCGACCCACTAGAGACGGTGCTATCTGTGCTGAATCTCAATGCTGCCTTTAGCCGAATTAGAAAAATTTTAGTGAAAAATTTCAGTAAATTATAAGTTCTAGCTTTTGGGGAAGCAAGGCATTCTTAGCAGGGAACCAATTCTTCCTCTCCCGGTCTGGCTGTGCTGGCACCGACGCCTGACACCTGCTTTACTGGAAGATCTTGCTCAGCCAATACGCTCGGCTGACTTGTTACTGATGCCAGTTCTCCATCTCGCATTACTACAGAACCCGTGCATTCTGGACAAGTGTACACCCGGTGGGTTTGTCCGTAGGAGGCTTCTACTTCGTCAACCACTTCGGGGTTTCCTAGGTAAAAGACAATTGCCCTTTCTGCAATTGATGACATCGGTTCTGTTTCGACTGCGGCTTTGATTTTGAGCTGGCGATGCAGTTCAGGTGGAAGATACAGCGTAACTTTTTGCTTTTCTTGCATATCAGTGAATTGAACTTACCCGGGTATGTATATTAGATTAGCCACTTAATTCTTTGCTGTCAACCCTCTATGCAGTTTTAGCGTCATCTTGTAATACTTCGTTACAATTGAGGTGATTTTGGGGCAGCCTACAACGGAATCAATGGGCTTTTAGCTGATGAGGCTGCGATGCAGCGGCAGGTATTTCGATTTGGGATTGGGGTATGGCGATTTGGGATTGGGGAATGAATGGATGGCTATCAACCGCAGATTTAAGGCAAATTGACGCGCATAAACACAGATCATTTGTATAGGAGCGAGTTTGGGGAGGTAATGCAAGTCTAATTTTAAGGCCCGTTAGCCGATCGCCCCACCAGATATGGCAAAATCAATCAGCGTCTGCCGGTAAACCTCCGGCAATCCCGTGTCAAAACACCGCCCTTGCACCACATAACCAGCCATTCCCTCGAACTCCCGCAATTTCTCCAAACAGGATGTTAACTGAAATTCGCCTCTTTCTCGAAAATTGGCACTAATATGTTCCGCCAAATAATCAAATATTTGAGGATTGAGCACATACATCCCAAACATCGATAAAAATAAATCATCCCCCATGCCTTCTACGCTTAAATGCTGCCGCGCATACTCGATATCCGGCTTTTCGTAAACTTGCGTCACAGACAAAATAGCATCTTGTTCCCGCCAAACACCCGCCGCACAGCCGTAGTGATGAATTACCTCAGCCTGTGTCACCCTCAAACCAATTACGCTTTGCTGCACTTGCGAGTAAATATCCAATAGCTGGCGCGCGCAAGAGTTTGCAGTGTCCGACAAGTAAATGTGGTCGCCCAACAGCAGCAAAAATGGCTCCCTGTTCGTCCATTCTCTAGCACAAAATACCGCGTGGCCGAATCCTTCCTGAACATCTTGAATAAGAATTGTAACTTTCTGTCCTACATTTTGTAAATATTGACTATAATCTTGGTTTTGCACAGACAGTTTTTGGAAAAGTTGGGGAGACGGAGGGGCTTTAAAGAAATCTTCAAAAAAAGCGCGATCGCCCTTTTGCACAACTATACCAACTTCTTCGATTCCGGCGCTCAAAGCTTCTTCCACAATTGCCAAAATTATCGGTTTGGCGCGGCCGTCGCGATCGATAATTGGAAATAACTCTTTCTTCACAGCCTTAGTAGCCGGAAACATCCGAGTGCCAAAACCGGCGGCCGGAATCACCGCTTTGCGGACTCTGTACTGAGAACGGATTGTCATAGGATTTTAGATTTTAGATTGAAGAATTTGAAGCTTCCTTAAATTCGTATTTTTTTTCAACTGATTTTCAGTTTCACACAATTCATCTGAGGAAAATTGCGTGCAATAATCTCCATAACCTCCTGTTGACTTTCTGCATCTTTAACTATAAACTGCGCCGTGCCGTCTCCTTGAGAACCTACTCCCTTCCCACCCAAAATATAAGGCTGAATTGGTGGATAGTTCAAAAGTTCGTGCAAAACAGAAGCAGTTAACTGCCCCGGACAAGCGGGGATTAAATACTTGTCAAATTCCCTCTGGGCAACTTTCATCAACTCGCCGAGTTTAACCGCATCTCCCTGCTGTAAAGCTGCGGCTGCATCCTGCGTAATTCTCGAACTAATGGCACCGAGATATTGCTGCACGTTTGCTGCTACTTCATTCGCAGCAAAGGGGTAAGCCAGATTGAGACTTGCCAGGATTTCTTGAGTGTTTTTGCTAGCGCCCAAATCTACGAGTACAAAAAACAAATCTTTGGTAACTTTGAGCTCAACAACATCCATTTGAGAACCGTCAAAAATCATCATAATCGGGCGATTTCCATAGGCACAACCCTGATCCATGCGGCCGCAGCGCGAAGGTGTTGCAGTCTCGCCTAAATAAGCCATTTCCATTTCACCGCGCACGTTCATTTTCAAATCGTATAAGCGGTTGAAAGCGCGGGCTACTAATACGCAAATTGCGGCGCTGGAAGACAGGCCTTTCTGAATTGGTAAATCTGTTAAATAATTGTCAATCTCTACTCCTCCCACGCGGTAGTAGGTGAGAAATTGAGCCGCCACACCGGCTGCATAACTGAAAAAAGTTCCTGTTTGTGCTTCAGCAAGCAGACAATTTTTTTCCATCGGGAGTGCAGCTTCTATTTTGGTGCCGTCATTTAAAGCAGCCCGCAAAATCAAGTGTGTGGGATGCGGCTTAACTTCAGCATAAATTCCTTGATTTGTACTGGCTATCAGAGTGCAGCCTTTTGCTATAGCGGGATTGAGGGGCCGATAAGCGGCTGCCCAATCGGTGTGTTCGCCAAACAGACAAAGGCGGCCAGGAACAAAAAGCTGCATGACATCTATCTAAAGGTATCTATATTGCGATTACTTTAACCTGAAATGCAGAT
Source organism: Microcoleus sp. S1D4 (assembly GCF_036700765.1). Lineage (NCBI taxonomy): Bacteria > Bacillati > Cyanobacteriota > Cyanophyceae > Oscillatoriales > Microcoleaceae > Microcoleus > Microcoleus sp. S1D4. The sequence continues at coordinate 92,757 of NZ_JAUBPP010000021.1, read as the reverse complement.
ATTTGACTAAAAGTGCGATCGTCCTTTGGGTTGATGTCAACGGCTGGCAAAATTTGTTTTAATAAATGTTTAGTTAGAAGAATTGAGGAAATAATTTCAATGCGTAAGTTAAATATAGGTCTATCTGACGAGCAACGTGCAGGTGTTATCGAACTTTTGAATCACGACCTGTCTGACGCTTATCTGCTGTTAATCAAAACTAAAAAGTATCACTGGGATGTAGTTGGCCCGCAGTTTCGATCGCTCCACCAGTTGTGGGAAGAACACTACCAGGTATTGACTGAGAATATTGATGCTATGGCCGAACGGGTTAGAGCTTTAGGCGGCTACCCAATTGGTACTGCTGAGGGTTTTCTCAAGTATGGTTCGATTAAGGAACACGTCGGCGATTTGCCTTTAGCAAGTGAGATGGTATCGCGTTTGGTTGACGATCACGAATTGGTTATTCGCAATCTCCGCAAACACGTCGAACAGTGTGGTGAAGTGTTTAAGGATGACGGAACCGCAGACTTTTTGACTGGTTTGATGGAACAGCACGAACAAATGGCTTGGATGTTGCGATCGTTTATTGAAGGGGAATCGCTTTCGTCAGACGGTCAGCAGCCAAAAGCTAAAACTGCTACAGCTTCTCACGCTTAGACAGAAGAAGGAAGAAGGAAGAAGGAAGAAGGAAGAAGGAAGAAGGGAAAGAAAATTTATATTTTTTATTTAACCCTCTTTCCTGATTTGATTCTCGATCCCGTAACCAGGCAGAATTAAACGCCCTCTAGCTTCCTCAAAAACCCGGTTTTATCAAGAAACCGGGTTTTTTAATGTTGGGTAGATTTAAATTTTAGATTTGCTAAACTATTAAACCGCATTCTTTCATACACCTGTGACGGCAGCATTCTGTGAACTTTCGTCCGCGTCTCAATCGTCGCAAGTGTCGTATCTTCAATCGATTCTGATGTTGGTTTTAATTTTAAGCCCGATTCAGTGGGCGGTGAAACTATAATTTTCAAGAGGCTGGTTATTAACAGCAAGTACAGATTGTGACGCAATAGTGACATAAATAAATCTTCTTTAAAAGCTTGAGCCAGCCAAAATAATGTACTGCGATGATTGCCACTGCGGTTGCTTTTTACTGCTAAATAAATGTAGAAATTACTGCTAGACCAGCGATAAATGTTGCTAGGAATTTCGGGATGTTGCTGCCGGACATTTGCCATAATTAAAGAATGACCTTTTGCCATTGCTGCATAGTTGCAAGACATACTGCTGGAAATCTGGCGGTAGCCAACTAAATATTCTGGCACTACTATAAATTGATAATGTTCGGCTATGCGGAGGTGCAGTTCCCAGTCTTCGCAGCCTTGAGCATTTTCTGCTTTTAATTTGCAGTTGTAACCGCCGATTTTTTCAAAGCAAGCGCGGCGGATTAGGGATGAGCTGGCATTGCCGATAAAATATTTATAAACTAATGCTTGGTAAACTTCTCCGGCGATAGTGGAGTTGTAAAATCCGCCTGTGAGCAAGTCTTGTTCGTTGATATCAACTGACCAGGAATAGACAACTCCGACAGTGGGTTCTGATTTTGTTAAGCATTCTATTTGTTTGTCTAGGTTTTGCGGATACCAAATATCGTCGGCATCGATGGGTGCAATGTATTCGCCGTGGGATTTTTCTATTGCTAGGTTGCGAGCGGCGGCGACTCCGGCATTGGACTGCTGTAATAAGATGATTCGGCTATCTTTTTGGGCAAAAAAATTGACGATTTCGGCTGTTGTATCTGTTGAGCCGTCGTCTACTAATAAAATTTCTATGTTTTGATAGGTTTGAGATAAGATAGATTCTAGTGTTTTAGCAATAAATTTTTCGGCGTTGTAAGCTGGTATGATGACTGAAACTAATGGTGGTTTTAAATTGTTTTGGAAGGTGTTCATGCAGGATAAAATTTGTGTAGGTGAAAATTTGGGTTCAAAGAAAGTGAGCTAATGGTATGTTAGCAAATCACCAAAGGTCGATCGTACACCGTCAAAAAAATTCAAATGTATGTTTTAAGTATATTGCCATAGTTCCTAAAATGTGCATTGTCACAGCGGTGGATACAGACTTAGTGCAAGAGTCCCTCACGAATGAGCTCTGCACAATAAATTGTATTAGTCAATTCCTGAGTCCGCTCCAAAACTGGCAGGGTGCCGCGTACTCCTGTCGGGGAGAGCCCCAAATTTTAGAAGAAAGTTCAAGCTTCGGTGATTCACCGACGTTGCAAGTAAATCTCAACCTTGTAGGGCGAAGTCGAAGTATCTAAAATCGACGCTTCTGCTGACTTTTTTCAGTATACTTACTTAATGTTATATTTGATACTTGATACATATTTGTAAAATCCAAGTCTTGTGGTGGAACAGTGTCAGATACAATGGCTGGTGGGGCTTTTTCTCAAGTTTACAAAAACAATGACATATTTAAAGATTTCGTAAAGCTGTTGTCTGCATCAGGTGAGTTTAAGGAAGATCAAGCCTAGAATAGCAGGCAGGAAGGGGAAAAAATGCAGATTATTGCCATGCCAGCAAAAATTTAGTTGAATAGAAACAGAAATCGAGTTATAAACAAAAAGTAGAGTTAATTTTACTCTTCATGAAAAAGCATTATTTAAATTCAAGCAAATTTTGGCCCGTGTAATTTAAGTTATTTAGGTGATGATTTCTACCGCTGACCCGACTGTATCCGTGATTATCCCAGTCCACAACGGGGGTTCTTACTTCCGCACCTGTTTGTCAAAACTGGCTCAAGCTGTGCCCAGACCGATCGAGATTATTGTAGTAGCAGATGGCGAAAGCGACGGTTCTTGGCGACTTGCAAAGGAATTTGGGGCAAAATTAATTAGAATTCCTGAATGCGGCGGCCCAGCCCGAGCGAGAAATTTGGGAGCGCAAGCTGCGAAGGGAGATATTCTGTTTTTTGTGGATGCTGATGTGGCTGTTTGTCCTGAAGCGGTGGGTTATGCGATATCGGTGTTCAAAAATAATCCCCACTTGACTGCTTTCATCGGCTCCTACGACGACGCTCCTGGAGATCCAGATTTTCTGTCGCAGTACAGGAACTTGCTGCACCACTACGTGCACCAAACCGGTAACGAAGAAGCTTCGACTTTTTGGGGAGCTTGCGGAGTGATTCGCCGGGAAATTTTTTTGCAGATGGGTGGCTTTAATGAGAATTACCGCCAAGCTTCGATCGAGGATATTGAATTCGGCTACCGTTTGAAACAAGCCGGTCATCAAATTCGGCTGTGCAAAACATTGCAGGTGAAGCACTTAAAGCGCTGGGAGGCGATGGGGATGGTGAAAGCTGACTTTTTTTACCGAGCGCTGCCTTGGACGGAACTTATTTGGCGCGATCGCCAATTAAATAACGACCTCAACTTGCAAGTGTCGAACCGGCTCAGCGTGATTTTAACTTATGTAATGCTGCTTCTGGTTTTGGGAACCTGTTGGTCGCTGAACTGCTTGCTAGCTGTGCCGTTTGTAGCTGTGCCACTGGTAGCAATTAATGCACCGCTTTATCGATTTTTCCAGCAAAAACACGGTCTCATATTTGCTCTGAAAACAATTCCTTGGCACTGGCTTTTCTATTTTTACAGCGGACTGGCATTTGCGATCGGCACGGCTCGCCATTTGTCCCAAAAAAAGCCCTTGACTGCCAAGGTTAGCTTGCCGGTACCGCTGAATCAATCAATGCCAATTGCGCTTCAACATCAGATCGATCGATAGTTGATCGGGGTATTCACGGGTGCATCTATCTATTTTAGAAGTTATAAATAATGGTATAGTTCGATAAAAAAGCTGGAGGTAGGCTGAGTGAAACATTATCCGGTTGCGATCGTCGGTGCAGGCCCTGCGGGTTTGACTGCAGCCTACGAGTTAGTCAAGCAGGGCATCATCCCTGTTGTACTGGAAAAAGGCGATAAAGTTGGGGGAATAGCTCGCACAGAAACCTACAAAGGCTATCGTTTCGACATTGGCGGCCACCGCTTTTATACTAAAGTTGAAGCTGTGCAGCATTTGTGGCAAGAGGTACTGGGAAATGAGTTTATTAAAGTGCCGCGATTGTCGCGAATTTTTTATCGAGGGAAATTTTTTAACTATCCGATCAGTGCCTTCAATACTCTGTTTAATTTGGGCATCATTGAGAGTACGCTAATTATTTTGAGTTATGTAAAAGTTAGAATTTGGCCGCTGCCGGAAGAAAAAACTTTTGAACAGTGGGTGATCAATCGTTTTGGCGAACGCTTGTACAAAACATTTTTTAAGACTTACACGGAAAAAGTTTGGGGAATTCCCTGTTCGGAAATCCAAGCAGATTGGGCGGCGCAGCGGATTAAAGGATTGTCGCTTACTACTGCAATTATTAATGCTTTGTTTGGCAGCAACGACACTAAAACATTAATCAAAGAGTTTGATTATCCAGCTTTGGGCCCGGGGATGATGTGGGAAAAGTTCGCGGAAGCTGTGGAGAATAAAGACGGCAAAGTTTATCTCGATACTAAAGTGATTAGCTTTGAGCGTGAAGGTAATAAGATTAAAAGTATTACTGCGGATCATAACGGAGAATTAGTTCAATATTCTGCTGATAATTTCATTACGAGTATGCCGATATCGGCGCTGGTAGCAAGAATGAAACCGCAGCCCCCCGAAGAGGTATTGCACGCCGCGCGATCGCTCAAATATCGAGATTTTTTGATTGTAGCGCTGATTGTCGATCGCAAGGATTTGTTTCCTGACAACTGGATTTACATTCACTCTCCCGAAGTCAAAGTGGGACGAATTCAAAACTTTAAGAATTGGAGCGCCGCGTTAGTTCCCGATGTCAGCAAAAGTTGTTTGGGAATGGAATATTTCTGTAGCGTAGGCGACGATATTTGGGAAATGTCGGACGCTGAACTTGTGGAATTAGCAACTCGCGAGTTGGTTGGTTTGGGTTTAGCAACAACTGCTGAGGTTGAAGATGGAGTTGTCATACGGCAACTTAAAGCTTATCCAGTTTATGATGGGGAATATCGAGGACACTTGCAGGTACTTGAAGGTTTTTTGAAGGGATTTGAGAATTTGCAGACGATCGGGCGAAACGGTATGCACCGATACAACAACCAAGACCATTCCATGCTGACGGGAATCCTGGCTGTGAGAAATATTCTGGGGGAAAAGCACGATTTGTGGGATGTGAATACTGAGCGATCGTACTATGAAGATTTTAGTGTCGATCGCTCAAAAGAAAAAAAGGATTCGGATTTAATTTCGCAGTCTAGTTGATTTTTGGGAACTGTTGCAATGAGGCGATCGCGCATTTTTGGTTTTTGGGCGATCGCATCTAGAGAGACTTTTAGGCGATCGGTAACAACATATTCTAAATCTGATTGCAACTCAACCATCCGCGAGCTAACCTCCAATCTTGTAGCTAACGTCTTTTAATTTTAACATCCCAGGTCTGATTGACATTCTGATGCTAATATTTGAAGTAACTTTTACTTCGGAAATAGCTGGCATCATTACCCGACATTTGGGACAAAACCAGCAAATCTTTTGTTTGTGAATGTGCCGTAACAATGGCTCCGAACAACAAGGACATTCGTGCATTATCTTGTATCTATATAATTAATTAGGGGAAAACTATTTTAGGAGTAGCCGCATATCCTAAATAAAGATAGGCAGCCGAGCGCAGCACAATTTCGGAATAGAGAATCTTTTGGATGTCTAAACTCGGCGCACGTTTTGCAGTGAATTTGTAAGCCACGATTTCCCCTTCCAAACTGAATTCAGTATCCGTCAAGTAGTGGTCGTAATCGTGCATTCCCTGAAAAATAAACCCGTAAATGGGATTGGGATAAACCGAAGAATCGTAACTTTCAGCAGATACCCAAAGTTGCCCTTGTTTGATATCTGCAAACATTTCTTCTGCGTTTTCGTAACGCATATAATCTGAAAATTGTAGATTTAAAGGCAATTGCTGGAACTCACCCATTAGCCAATCACAGAGTTGGGCGATGGTTTGATCTGAAATTTCGGCTGGCTTACTTTCCAAATAGAGTTTGGCGAGAGTTTCTACTTTTAATGCGGTTATGTTTGCTTTTGTGAGAGTCATATCGCTCTCCTCCTAACCTTGAACTACCTTTATTCTGACAGTTTTTATCAACAACTGCTATGAGCTAGCTCATAATTGCAAAAAAATAGTCAAGGCTATTTAATCGATCGCACTCCCTGTTAATTTGCCATTTCTTCCTGTACTTGCTGTGAAAGGCAAGCTGTGGCTTTAATTAAATCGGCTGCTTTTTCGCCGATCGCAATTATTGGCCCATTCGTATTTCCTGTGGTGATTGTTGGCATGATTGACGCATCTACCACACGCAATCCCTCAACTCCACGTACCCGTAATTCGGGGTCTACAACCGCCATTGAGTCAGTTCCCATTTTGCAGGTGCCGACAGGATGAAACACCGTACTGCACGTTTCCCGGATGTACGCTTCGAGGGCTTCATCGCTGTTAACATCCGCACCGGGAGCGACTTCATCACCCCGAAACTCATCAAAGGCACTTGTCTGAAACAATGTGCGGAGTAATTTAATTCCTGCAACCAACTTTTGCATATCAGATTCACTTTGGAGATAGTTCATCCGAATCATTGGTGCATCTTTCGGATCGGGCGATCGTAAAGATACACTACCAATACTCTCAGGATGAATCAAACATACTAAACCAGTGAATCCGGAATCAGAACTAGGAGGGAATGTCAACACCACAGGGCTGAAGATCAACTGTAAATCAGGCGCAGCATCCAGATTACCCTCGGTATGTAAAAACAATCCGGCTTCAACGATACTACTGGTGATTGCAGGGTGTAAATCCTGAGTTGCCAGGTGTACCACAGGAATGAGAGGATGATCTTGGAGGTTTTGACCGACACCAGGCAAATCGACTACTACAGAAATACCTAATGATTCCAGGTATTCTTGATTACCAATGCCCGAAAGCATCAGCAGCTTAGGCGAATCGAACGCGCCAGCACTTAAAATTACTTCCCGGTTAACCCTAACTTGGTGCAGTGTTCCCTCGTGCATATATTCCACCCCAACGGTGCGGGTTCCCTCAAACAACAATCGAGTCACCAACGCTGCTGTCGTTGTTGTCAAATTGGGGCGATCGAGAATTGGCACCAGGAATGCAGCAGCGGTACTGTGCCGTTTTCCATCTTTAATCGTCATCTGATAGAGTCCTGCGCCTTCTTGGTGCATCCCATTGAAATCAGGATTGTTGTGATATCCCATTGCTACAGATACTTCTACAAATCTTTGAGATATCGGTGCCGGGGAAATTAGATCCGTAACACTCAACTCGCCATCAACACCGTGGTATTCGGAAGCACCTCGTTGCTGGTTCTCAGATTTCTTGAAATATGGCAATATATCTTGGTAACTCCAACCAGGATTACCCAATTCTTGCCAGCGATCGTAATCATGAGGATTACCTCGGACATAAAGCATGAAATTAATCGAACTACTCCCGCCCAAGACTTTCCCTCGGGGGTGAAAGATTTTGCGATTATTGAGGTAAGGTTCGGGTTCTGTGAAGTATGCCCAGTCTACCTCGGAGCCTAGTAAGTTGAAGCATTCCGCCGGGATTTGAATCTCCGGTTTAGTATCCGGGTTGCCAGCTTCGAGCAACAACACAGTTGTTTCACTATCTTCTGTCAAACGGTTGGCGACAACGCAGCCAGCCGAACCTGCACCAATCACAATGTAGTCATAGTTCGTCATAACATTCTCCTGCTTTGTTGTATGTAATCGATTAATTTAGTCAGGCTAGAGAATTCAACTTTTCCTACAAGATTTCTGCATCAAGATACGGTTGTTTTTATACACTTCTAAAGTTCCCGACTGCTTACTGTCCAACGTGCCATCCCACACCCAATATTCATAATTACCCTTCCGAAACTTATAGACTCGAACGCCTTCTGTCGCTTTGCTAGTACCTCCGCCCAAACTTAAATTACCCTTGGAACTAATCGAGCGATAGAGCAGTTCACCTGAAGCCTTCTTTTTCCAAAGATTGATGTTATAACCACCCTGGCATTTCATACTGAGGATGAGGTCAGCCGTAGAATCAGCAGATGCAGGTAAGGAAAAATTAGCTAAGACACAGATTGGTAGAGCAAGCAGTAATGCGGATTTTTTCAGTAGTTTTTTCATGGTTCTTAAAAGATGATTCGGCGGTTTCAACCGCTTCTTGTCAAACGAAGTCTGCCTCCGCAGACTAAGAAATAAAGAAAGGGGTATTTAAACCGGATTTGGTCTAATCCCCCTTACAATCAACCAGTTTGATCTGCGTTGACAGGCATCACTTCAATAACTGTATGGGGACTTTTGAAGCTGAGACGCGCTTCGGGTTTCTGGAGTGCTATCATCGTTCTGACGTGTTCGTCTTCGTCATCACGAATGTTCACGAACACGTCGTATAGATTATCCACCTTGGGACGGCGAAATTCCTGACTGAGTGCAGTCTGAACTTCATCAAACATATAAAGATCGCCATCGCGATAGAAATTGATTGCCACATCGGGCGCAGGTTGAGCTTTCAGTTGGGCTTCAAAGGTTTTCAAGTATTCGTCATAGGTGTGATAGGCGTGACCTTCAATCAGTTCCATCAGGTAGTAGGCGTAAGAGGGAAACAGCATATAAATCGCGACGACTACCCAGTAGTAAGCGAATGCAACGTGTTGGGCGATGAAGCGATCGATCCAGAGGCGATCGCCCCCCAGTGATTCCATAATCAAGAGATGATGTAATTCGTTCCAGCTTTCAGCGAAGTGAACTTTCAACAAGTCAGCTTTGCGCCAGTAGCCCAGAGTCTCGTACAGATGCAGCACTGATAGATAAGAAAAGTAAGGCACGCGGGCGATCGTTTCCAGCATATAAAACCGAGGGTAAGAACGATTTCCGTAGACGACATCTACAAGGAAGACAAAAAAACCAACTATCAATCGAATCAAAACTTTCATGGTGAATTCCTCAATAATTGAATACATTACCAGGGGTTCAGAGTCCGACTCATCAGAGAAGTTGAAGTTCTGACTTGTACCTACTTACGCCAGTAGTTGTTAGCAGCAGCGACGGTGGCAAATTCTATGGCGACAACGTGACCAACTGCAATCAGCATCATGGCATCATTGCCATAAACCTCTCGTAACTGGTTGCGCTTTTCTTCATCAGGCTGAGTCATTTTAATAATCAGCCGTGCCATTTTGACTGCCAGTTGCCGTCCCTCTTCAGGGGTTTCTGTCAAAAGCGAGTTATTAGGAACCAATGTAACTTCGGGTGGTGTTACAACAGATGGATTGTTTGAAGTTATGTTATTCATGTCAAAATCTCCTGAGTTGATGTGTTTTTTGTAACAGCAGTATTGGTTTTTTAAGACCTCCCTAAGTTCATCTGCTTCGAGCGTAAAATAAAATCTCAATAACTTCTATGAGTTGGCTCATACTTGAAGCAAGTCACCGATGGTTTTCGGTTACTTCTCTAAAGATATCTCCTGGCAAATCCGCTCTAGCTTTTCTGGATTCCGCACACTGTAAATAGACTGAATACAGCCATCCACAATCTCAAAAGTCATCACACTGTGAATGCGGTCATCCAGATATTGGATAATGCCTGGTTGTCCGTTGATATCGGCTAAGTGAGAGACAGAATTAAGCAGCCATTTGCGACGAATTGCTAACAGCATCCGAGCCACCTTTACTGCTCCATGTATCGGCTTGAGGACTGCAACTACCTTGCCGCCACCATCTGAACAAAACGTCACATCCTTCGCCAGCAATAGCAACAATTCTTGCAAATCGCCCTTGGTGGAGGCATCTAAAAATTGGGCGGTAATCTGCTCTTGCTGCGGCCTGGAAACTGGGAAACGAGGACGTTGGTCGGCAAGATGCTGCTTCGCCCGCCGCAGGATTTGGCGACAGTTAGTAGAACTCTTGCCAACCATCTGAGCAATTTCGTCATAGTCGTAGTCAAAGACATCGCGGAGTAGAAATACTGCCCGTTCGATCGGAGATAAACGCTCCATTACAGTTAAAAATGCGATCGAGAGCGAGTCTGCTAATTCCATTAGATCGGTTGAATTTTCGGATTGTTGCGTTAACATCGGTTCTGGTAGCCAGGTACCGACGTATTGTTCTCGTTGGACGCGCGCCGATCGCAAATGATCGATACAGAGGCGCGTGATGATAGTTGCTAGATAAGTCTTTGCCGATCGCACGGTTTCGCTTGCTGTCTGTTGCCAGCGCAGGAAGGTTTCTTGTACCATATCTTCGGCATCTGTGACAGTGCCCAGCATTCGGTAGGCGATCGAGAACAGCAACGGACGATGGTGGTTAAAATCATCCAGAGAACTCATAAAGCCCCCTGCTCTTGTTGCTGAATAGTTCTCAATGCCCAGAACCCAATTCCAGATCCTAATCCATCCACAATTAATATCAGGATGGCTGTGACTTGGAACAGCAAACCCCAGCCTTCAAAGGCAACTTGAGACACATGATCGGGACTGATCGCGATGAAATGATTGTAGAGCCCAAACAGGAGCGATCCAGCCATTGAACTGAGTAAGAGCCAGCTACCAATGCGATAGAACTGTGTCCAAAGCAAAACGGCTGCAATGATGGGAATTAGAAAAATCACCATACCCACAAACAAACTCTGAAGAAGAGAGAGGGGAATTGGGATTTCCAAATGCGCTAAACCATGCAGTCCGTTTGCGATCGCATGGATGACCGCGATCGTTGTTCCATATTGAGCAATCTTCATTTTATTTATCCCTGATTAGAAAGCTTTCTAGACAACTCCTAGTGTTAGCTCGATCGAGATTAAATTGTCAGTTGGCACTAGGAACGGTAGTTTTAATAAGCCATTCCAACGATCGAGGCTGAAAATTTAGTTCGCGTTTTGCCTTGGCATTGGAGACACCTCGTATCTGGGTGCCATAGTAGACAGCATCTGCACCGCTGATTCGCAGAGCATCCTCAACTGATACCTGCGGTGGCGGTGGAGCATTCAGCCACTGGGCGTAAGCAGAAAGCCACAGGCGCACCTCTAAGGGCCGATCGTCCGCAATTAAGTAAATACCGGGATTTCCCCGATCGACTGCCGCCACCGTCGCAAAGGCCGCATCCTCAATGTGAACCCAAGACCATAGCCCATCGCCATTTCCGACGATCGGGAATTGTTGCTGCCGCACCTGTTCGGCAACGTCTCCATCGGTTGCGTACCAAGTGCCGGGCCCGTAGAAGAAGCCGTAACGCAGGACAATTCCTTCTAGATTGGGGTTCCCTAGTAAGGGATGTTCAATCTCATTCAGGATGCGGGTTCCGTCTGCAACTGCGGGCGAAGCATCTAAGGCTAGGGGTGTTTCTTCGTCTGCCAATCCTGTACCGGGAATCGCCCAAAAGGCGATCGACTGCCTGATGTAACGACGCACACCAGCCGCTTGCGCTGCCGCTAGGACATTAGCGCCCCCTTCGATACGGATGCGATCGTTCAGTGCTGCTGCCGCCTGCATCGAGTCAGGGGTGTAGGTTTTAGGCAGAGAGGTGAGTTGTTCGATTACAACGGACGGTTGAGCGCGAATGACAGCAGCTTTGACAGCATCTGCATCGAAGACATCTGCGATCGCCGGTTCCACACCTTGTTCAGCTAAAATCCGTGCTTTTTCGGGAGTGCGGGTTAACGCCACTACATCATGTCCTGCGCTGTGCAATTGGGCGAGCAGCGGACGACCGATCGCCCCCGTTGCACCTGCCACAAAAATTCTCATCTAGGAACCTCCTGTTGAAGCCTGTGAGGTATTTATAGATAAGACGAAAGAGCATCGTTAGTTGTGACAAGTCGTGCATCGCGGGCGATCGAGCAGGTTATCAATAGGAAACACGCAATAGAATTATTGATAAGATCGGAGGAGCTAGATTTAGAGGTCATCTTATGTCGCCGATTAAACAACGCCTTCTACAAGCGATCGATCGAACTCCTGAATCGATTTTAGAGCAAACCCTGACATTCCTGGAATTTTTGACCAGTCGGACACAAACCGATCTCGCCCCAGACTTTGACTCAGATTTTGATTCAGACACCGATTCCAACGACCAAATCCTCGTTGACCTGAAAGCCTCCTTCCACCAAGCCAAAGCTGGACAAACTTTCCCCATCGAGGAACTCTGGGACGGCATCAATGTCTGATATGCCAGTCCAACTCAAATTCACGGCACTCTTCAAACGTCGCCTCAAGGGACTTGCTAAAAAGTATCGTCAAATTCAAACGGATGTTCAGCCCGTCCTCGATGAGATTATCCAAGGGAACTTCATCGGAAACCAGATTGCAGCAACCCAATACACCGTTTACAAAGTCCGGGCTAAAAACAGTGATGCCCAAATTGGTAAGAGCGGTGGCTATCGTTCGATCGAGTTGAATCACCGACTCAGGTTGTTTTATACCTGATTTACTCTTAATCAGAACAAGCAAACGTCTCGGCCGAGGAAATCCCAACTGCGATCGCAGAATACCAAGCATACCAAGGCGAATAAGCCATTTTTAAAATCTAAATTTTGGAGATCGCCGACATTGACGTAGTGACAGGATGCAGATGGCGGACGTAATATTATGTCAAATATTTAGTGATGATGCTATTTCTATCGTTGCAGTTCAAGCATTGTCAATAAATACTCAAAAATCTTAGCACGTAATTGAATCAGATATGACCCAATTCCCGACCTTCTTGTGGCAGCAGTGTATCTTTGAGAGTTGACACAAATTTTTTAAACTTGTGCTAGCTCTTGACTTACAGACTTACAGAGTGAAAATATGCAAAGACGCAAGCAACAAACAAACCAACCTATGACCTTTTCCCAGAAATCAGGGGGCAAAAGTGCCACACCCTCAACAACCAACTCAACCCAGAATCCGGGCGCGGCCCGATTGCGGACAATACTCCTCGCCGCCGGCATAGCCTCTCTGTGCGCTAGCTGCCAAAATCCTCAAGCACCAAACGCCACAACTCCCGGAGCGACTCCAGCAGCCTCTCCCGTCGCCGTCAACGCCCCCAAAGACCCAAATACTGTCAAAATTGTCTCCATGCTCCCCATGACAGGCAGCGCCTTGGGTCAATCTCAAACAATGGTCAACGGCATCAAACAAGCACTAGCCGAAACTGACTCCAAAGCTTGCGACGGCAAAATCAAAATCGAATACGAAGTGCTCGATGACGCCACCGCCGCCGCCGGCAAATGGGACCCGGCCCAAGTAACCTCCAACTCGAACAAAGCCGTTGCTGACGGTTCGGTAGTTGCCGCTATCGGTCACTACAACTCCGGTGCTGCTAAACTTTCCATTCCCGTGCTCAACCAAGCTAACGTCGTGATGATCAGTCCGGCAAACACCTATCCGGGACTGACTAAACCAGGAAAAGGCGAACCCAAAGAACCCAACGTTTATTATCCTGCAGGTACTCGCAATTTCACCCGCGTTGTCCCTGCTGATGACCTTCAAGGGGCTGTTGCGGGAAACTGGGCAAAATCTTTAGGAGTGCAAAAAGTCTTCATTCTCGACGACCAAGAACTTTACGGCAAAGGCATCGCTGACGTTTTTGAAGCAACTGCTAAAAAGTTGGGAATTCAAGTCCTGGGCCGGGAGGGAATTGATATTAAAGCTAGCGACTACAAGGCGTTAATGAATAAAATCAAAGCTTTAAATCCAGACATGATTTACTTCGGCGGCACTACTCAGAGCAACGCCGGACAAATAATTAAAGACATGAGAAATGTCGGGATGGCCGCTGATGCAGTTAAGTTCATGGGGCCCGACGGCATTAAAGATCAAGCTTTAATTGATGCCGGAGGCAAAGATGCCGAGGGTGTTTATGCTACTTTTGGCGGCTTGCCTCCTAAAGAATTGACTGGTGAGGGCGCTAAGTGGTACGAAAGTTACAAGGCAAAATATAATGCTGAACCGGAAGCTTATGCAGCTTATGCCTATGAAGCTGCTAAAGTGGCGATCGGCGCAATTAACAAAGTCTGCAAAAATGACCGGGCTGCTATCCGCGATGCTGTCTTGGCAACTAAGGATTTTAACGGGGTACTCGGCACTTGGAGTTTTGACGCTAACGGTGACACGAGTTTGACTACAATGTCAGGAAATGTTGTTAAAGATGGCAAGTGGGAGTTTGTGAGCGCCCTCAAAACGGAATAATTAGTCAGTTGACTGTTGTCAGTTGACTGTTGTCAGTTGACTGTTGTCAGTTGACTGTTGACTGTTGACTGTAGTGATTTTAACTGTAACTGGTTCCCAGGCAGAGCCTGGGAACTGATATCTAGAGGCTCTGCCTCACTTTTATAGCAGGAAAATCGCCTCGATTTTCTAGTATCAAAAATTGGAGGTAGAGTCTCCGAATCTGCGTTTCTAATATCTGCCTAGAAACAAGTAGAATGAATGTTCCTAATGCCCAATTTTCAATGCCAAATTACGAATAATTATGAAAAACTGGAAAAGTATTCTATTATATCTAGGTGTAGCTTATATAGTTTTGTTGTTGGGACCGATCGCCGGATTTGACTTGCCCAAAATTATTGGAGAAATAGCCAGCAACCCTGAAGTTTTGATTCAACAATTATTAGTTGGTTTGGTCAACGGGGCGCTGATTGCGATTATTGCTTTGGGTTATACGATGGTTTACGGCATTATTGAATTAATCAATTTTGCTCACGGCGATTTGTATATGTTGGGTGCTTTTGCTGCCCTAACTGTGTTCGGGGCTTTTGGCATTCAAGACGGCGCACCTTTAGCTGTTGCGATACCGGTGATGTTAGTTGCTTTAATTGTATGTTCGGCGTTTTGTGCAGGGCTGAATATTGTTGTGGAAAAGTATGCTTATCGGCCTTTGAGGAATGCTCCGCGTTTGGCTCCTTTAATTTCGGCGATCGGGGTTTCTTTCATTTTCCAAAATATGGGGCTGTTTTGGGGAGGTTTAAAAGCTTTTATTCCGGTGATGGGTTCTAATTCGGCTGCTCCGAAAAGTTTTCCCGATTTGTTGCCCAGAGTTGATATTCTAAAATTTTTGGGAATTGAAACCAGTATTGTATTTACCACTAAAGATTTAATTGTGTTGGTGGTGGCGGTTGTATTGATGGTTTTGCTTCATGTGTTTGTGCAGTACACTCGTCTGGGAAAGGCGATGCGGGCAACTGCTCAAAGTCGCGATGCTGCTAAGATTATGGGAATTAATGTCGATCAGATTATTGCTCTGACTTTTTTGATCGGGGGAGCTTTGGCTGGATCTGCTGGAATTTTGGTTGGTTTGTACAATAATACGATCGTGTTTACGATGGGTTTTACAGCGGGTTTGAGGGCTTTTACGGCGGCGGTTCTGGGGGGAATTGGTAATATTGTGGGGGCGATGTTAGGAGGGGTTTTGATTGGGGTGCTTTCGTCTTTGAGCGATCAGTATTTGTCGAGCCGCTGGACTAATGCTTGGGTGTTTGGGGTTTTGGTGGTGATTTTGGCTTTTCGGCCTGGGGGTTTGTTGGGTGAGAATGTTCAGGAGAAGGTTTGAAGGTGCAGGGTTGAAATAATGGCAAAAGACATTTATCATTATAATGTAAGGACTGCTTTATAAAAGGATGGGTGGATAATTACAGACGATCCTCTGACTCTGCAATTTGGTTCGCGCGGTGTGTTTGTGGATTTGGGAGCTAAAAAGCTGCTAGCAGCCGAACGCGAAGGACAAAAAATTGCAGTTGAAATCAAAAGTTTTGTCGGCAAATCTCCAGTCAAAGATTGGGAAAATGCGATCGGGCAATACACTTTGTACTTAAAAATCCTGTCGAAAAAAGAACCAGATCGCACCCTATATCTAGCAATTACTGAAGAGATTTATACAAGCTTCTTTAATGAAGATATCGTGCAGGTTGTACTTGCAGATGGAGTAATGAAAATTATCGTTGTCGATACGATTCAGGAGGTTATTACCAGATGGATAAACTAGATGAATACCGCGAGTTGATTTATAAAACTCTGTCGTACTATGCCAGCCTACCGTACAGATATGCCGAGATTAATAATAAAGTCATTGTCAGCGAAGACCGAAATGATTTTTTATTGATGAGTGAAGGCTGGGAGGGCCAAAAGCGACTTCACTACTGCCTCGTTCACGTTGAAATTCGCAACGGCAAACTCTGGATTCATTATGATGGTATTGAAGACGGTATTACCGATGAATTACTGGAGGGTGGGGTTCCTGAAAGTTGCATTGTTTTGGCGTTTCATTCGCCGGAAGTACGCAAACATACCGGATTGGCGATCGCCTAAAAAGTGCGATCGATCCTACCTGCAGGAAACAGAAGATGGCGAACACGAATGATTCACTGAAGATCCTTCAACAAATGACATCTGAAGATCCTGAAATGGAGGAAATGATTAAGGAATCCTCTTTCAATGCAGAACTTGCACAACTGATTTATCGTGTTCGGACGCAAGCAGGATTGACCCAACAGCAACTTGCCGATCGCATTGGGACAAAACAGTCGGTAATTGCGGAGCTTGAAGATGCTGAATATGAGGAACATTCGCTTTTAATGCTGCAAAAAATTGCGCGTGCGCTCAATCAGCGATTGGAGGTTCAACTGATCCCGATCGCCCTTGAGGAAAATCGCACTGAGCAGCGTAGTGCGTAAATTGAGAAATGAGTATGTGCGATCGCGTATTATTGACTCGATTCCACTATTTTCGGTTCGATACTAAAGCCAGGTTTGAGCCAGCCAAAAACTTCGCCTAAAGTCAACTGCATTTCCGGCATAAAATTGGGCATCGGAAGTAAATCTGTCGGTTCTTGCAGTGAAATCGGCTGCTGCCTTGCGGGATAAGCTAAAATGGTTTTTTCATCGGGATCGAGCAACCAACCCATCTGACAACCGGCATTCAAACAGTGCAAAATATTGTGGGTGACTTTGGTTTGGCTTTGGCCGGGGGACAAAATTTCGATTGTCCAGTCTGGGTGAGCGTTAAATGTATTGGCAATTTCGCCGTCAGCATCTAGGGGAATACGATTCCAAACAAAAATCGCGACATCTGGAACAATAGAACGTCCGCCAAAAGTGCAGCGAAGTTCTGGAAATGCCCAAGCAATCCGCTGAGGTTTTCCCGCTGCATTAACCGTCGTGATGAGTTCTCCCTGAATTGTGCTGTGTTTTCCTTGCGGCATAGGTTTTTGTAAAATGACACCTTTGATGTATTCGCTAGCGGGTTTGGTTTCTGGGAGTTGCAAAAACTCGTCGAGGGTGATAGTTTTTTGAGGTGCTTGTACCATATAGCGATCGCCCGTTTGAAGTGTGTTTCGGTAACAGTTCCAGTATATTTGAATTTTCGTCGCTTTTGGTGCAACAATCGAACTCAAAAGACTTAAAACTGTAGCTAGTCTGATGACAGTTTCCACGACAAGCACTCGATCGCATTGATTGAGGCAGAAGTTGGCATTGCCCGCGTCAGTCGCATCTATAACTGCGATTCCTAGCATTCTTTGATCTAACTACTGACCACTGACTAATGACTAATGACCACTGACTAATGACTAATGACCACTGACTAATGACTAATGACTTCTTTTTATGTCAAATAAAATAATCAAAGCAATTAAATCGACTGGTATTTTAGGAGCGATCGCCTTTTTGACTGTTGTGTTATTCGGCGGTTGGAGCGGCACCGTCATCGGGTGGCTGATGGGCACGGCGGCGGGCTTCATGAGTTGTCAAGATCAGAAAGTTCAAAACCCAAAGATGGGCGCAAAAGTTGGCTGTTTTGCGGGTTTGGGATTGGGCGTTTGGCTATTGGTTGCTAGCGTACTAGAAGGAATTTTAGTTAGACCTTTTTCCGGTCAATCTGCTGTGGCTTTACCTACTACTTTGCTGTACGGGGTTTGCAGTTTGGCGATCGCAATTTTGACAGCTTCGTTAATGGGTGCTTTGCAAGGTTTGCCGCCGCAACGTCAACGGCTGGCTACTCTGGTAACATTAGCTTTTATTCTAATTCTGTTTCCGTTTATCGACCTCGAAGCTCAAACTGGCTGGATTGCTACGGTAGTACAGATTCAAATCTTTATTATGTTGGCGCTGGGTTTGAATATTACTGTGGGTTTTGCGGGTTTGTTGGATTTGGGATATGCGGCGTTTTTTGCGATCGGCGCTTACACGACAGCTTTGCTATCTTCCGGGCAGATAAATATTGCTTGGAATTTTTGGATCGTTTTGCCGATCGCCGCCGGTGTAGCTGGAATAGCGGGCGTAATTCTGGGTATTCCCACCCTGCGACTCAAGGGCGATTATTTGGCAATTGTTACCCTCGGTTTTGGCGAAATTATCCCCGTGATATTTCGGAATTTAACCGAGATTCGGATCGATGAACCAGTCTCAAAGATTGTGGCTTCGTTGTTGGGTAAGCCGGAGTTGGTGCTGTGTCTCGTTGGGTGCGATCGACCTTTTAACCTCACCGGCGGCGAAGCGGGAATTAACCCGATCGCGCGTCCATCTCTCCCCATCATCGGCACATTCAGCACCGGCAACTACTTTCCCTGGTATTATCTAATTTTGCTGTTAGTTGTCTTCGCTTACTTCATGATTTCGCGGCTGCGAGATTCCCGCTTGGGACGGGCATGGAATGCCATGCGCGAAGATGAATTAGCGGCAAGCGCAATGGGCATTAACCTGGTCAAAACAAAACTTTCGGCTTTTGCGATGGGAGCGACATTTTCGGGGTTTGCAGGTGCATTTTATGCGGCTTATATCAGCGCGGTTTTTCCCAGCGTCTTCGATTTTTCAGTCTCGGTGATTATCCTGTGCATGGTAATTTTAGGCGGTTTGGGCAACATGACCGGGGTGATTTTAGGCGCTATCATTATCATGTCTGCCGATCGGCTTTATCTACCCCAACTAGCCGAAGTCCTCAAAGGTTTCCTGAATACTTTTGTACTCCCCAGAATTGCAATTCCCCAGTTAGCAGACTTTCTCGCCACCAGTTTAGACCCGATTCAAATGCGTTTATTTCTCTTTGGTTTAACACTCGTTGTGATGATGGTCGTGCGGCCCGAGGGGCTGATTCCCGACAAGCTCCACCAAGCTGAATTGCATTCAGATAGTGAAGCGAGCAATGAATCTTTAGCAGATGCCAGAAGTCAATAGTAAAGCTGAAAAATTAGCCATGAACAATGTAACTGGTACTGCTTTTATCGTTGCGGAATTTAGAGCGGAAGAAAATCAAGAAACAATTCCTCTTTACACTGATAATGTCGTAAAAATATGGCTGAATGAGAAAACCAAAGAAATCGCAGACAAAATAGCTCAAAACTCTCCCGCCGCTAAAGAAATGATCAAGTTGCGGACTAAGTATTTTGATGACGTTTTGTCAAATCAAATTTTAGGAGGTTGCAAGCAAGTAGTTATTTTAGGTTCGGGTTTAGACACTCGCGCTGCCAGAATCAATGGAGAAAAAGTCACTTATTTTGAAATAGACGACAGCGACACTCTTGAATTAAAAGAAGAAACTCTCAAAGCCAACAAAATTAGCGCCAATGTTCGCTACATTCCCGGAGATTACATCAAAGATGGTTTAATAGCTTTACTGAAAGAGAGTGAATTGGATTTCGAGCGGCCGACATATTTTTTGTGGGAAGGCAACACAACCTTGCTTGCCAAAAAAGATGTAATATTGACGTTGGAACAAATTCGTGACAATGTGAAGAGTTTTCGATTGTCCTTTGATTATATGTCAGAGCGGGTGATTTTGAGGACGACGGGCTACCAAGATATCAATGATTACATAGATCGATACGAAAGTATGTATGCACCGTGGATTACTGGGTTTGAAAACATTGCTACTTTGGCTGACGAACTCAATCTCAAAGTTATTGAGAACTTTTCGACGACCGATTTGCACGTACAATATCGCCCTCGCCGTTCGCTAGAATCTAATCTTTTTAAGTTTTATTTTGTGTGTACATTAGAGAATATGTCCGATAATCTCCCAAGTTGAGTCAGAAGCCTGCGTGAAATCTCACACTTCCATATAAAATATTAGAAAATACAACAAAAATGTCATTACTAGAAGCACAGCAACTTACAATGAAATTCGGCGGCTTGACAGCAGTCAACCAGGTTAGTTTAACCTTAGAAAAAGGCTCGATCGCCAGTTTGATCGGCCCCAACGGTGCGGGTAAAACCACTTTTTTTAATATGCTGACGGGTATCTACAAACCTACTGCCGGTAACTTGCTCCTCCAAAATAAGAATATCACGGGTTTGCCTCCCGATCGCCTGACAAGTTTCGGCATTGCTAGAACTTTTCAAAATATCCGCTTGTTTAACAATATGACTGTGCTGGATAATGTTTTGGTAGGCAGGCACAGCAGAATGAAAACAGGTTTGTTGGGTGCAATCCTCCGCCCACCAACTGCGATAGTGGAGGAACGGGAAGCTAAAATAAAAGCGCTGACTATGCTGGATTTTGTCGGTTTAGGTGCTTCTAAAGCGCTGGAGTTGGCAAAAAACCTTTCCTACGGCGACCAGCGTAGATTGGAAATTGCCAGGGCCTTGGCTTCCGATCCGAAAGTGTTACTTTTGGACGAACCGACGGCGGGAATGAACCCGAACGAAACGGCCGATTTAACTCGCTTTATTTACCGGATTCGCGATGAGTTGGATTTGAGTATTTTGCTGATTGAACATGATATGAAGGTGGTTATGGGAATTAGCGATCGCGTTAGTGTGATGGAGTACGGTACTAAAATTGCTGAGGGAACTCCGGCAGAAGTTCGCGCCGATCCTCGCGTGATTGAGGCATATTTGGGAAAAGAAGATGATGTTCACGGTTAATACAATTAGTCTGTCAACCGCAAATTTAAGGCAGATAAACACTGATTGACGCAGATAATTTTAAGATTGTGAAATGCTCTGGTTTACTATAGAAAAGGTTAATTTTAAATAAATGCAATAAAATTTTATACTTAAGTCGGGACGATATAACAAAGGACAAGGCAGAAAGAGCAATCATGCTAGAAATTAAAGACATTCACACCTATTACGGAAATATTCACGCTCTCAAAGGAGTATCGCTAACTGTCTCGCAGGGAGAAGTTGTGACATTAATCGGTAGCAACGGGGCGGGGAAAACTACCACTCTCCGCACGATTCAAGGGCTGCTGCGCCCGCGCCAAGGTACTGTACTGTTTGAGGGAAAGCCTTTGGAGTCGCTTTCTACAGAGGCGATCGTCCGTTTGGGCATTTCTCAAAGCCCGGAAGGGCGACTGATTTTTGGGCGCATGACGGTACAAGAAAACCTGGAAATGGGTGCTTATCTCCGCAACGATACCCTCGGTATCAAGTCTGATATGGAAAAAGTTTTAAATTTATTTCCGCGTTTGCGAGAAAGAATTAGTCAAAAAGGGGGAACTCTCAGCGGGGGGGAACAGCAAATGCTGTCGATCGCCCGTGCTTTGATGTCGCGCCCCCGTTTGTTATTATTGGATGAGCCGAGTATGGGCTTGGCTCCGATGTTGGTGAGTCAAATTTTTGCGATCGTCCGCGATATTAATGCTGAAGGAACTACTATTTTATTGGTAGAACAAAACGCCCGGATGGCTTTAAGTGTAGCTCACCGCGGCTATGTCATTCAAACTGGTGAGGTTGTAGTTGCCGGTACTGCTAGCGATTTGCAGTCAAATGAAACTGTTCGCAAGGCGTATTTAGGGGAAAGTTAAATATGGCAATTGGGCGGAGCGAAGCAGAGGGATTGGGCGAGCGCGAAGCGGAGGGATTGGGCCTTGGTAATCGGCTATTAGGTCGTCTCCGCTTAGGCAATGATAATTCTGTGTTATTTTGACAATACAATAGCAGCATTTTGAAGTTGATTTGGGAGTAATAAACTATGTCTGTGATGACCGAGGCTCTTGAGCGAATCAGTATTTACTGTGAGCTAAGCGAGCCAGATAGACCCAGAGAAGAAATTGAAAAAAAACTCAATTTTTTTCCATTTCAGCTATCTGATGAAGCCTATGAATTTTATCAGTGGGCAGGCGCACCTGTAGGTATGAGGTGGCCAGATGATGACGATTGTTCATACAGTAGTTCGACATATTGCTGTGCGCTGGAGAGATTTTTTGAACCCGCAGATGACTTAATTCATTTCCTGTCTCTTGAGGAGGCAAAAGGATATTATTCTCCATCTTTTCACGATCCAAAGTATCTTCAATTTGTTTCCTATGAAAATGGTTGTCTATTCATTTCTGGTTCGGAAACAAAGGTTGAAAACTCACCTGTGCTAGAAATAGAAGAATGTGACCCTTCTTTATGGTTTCCTAGTTTAACCAACATGATGTTAGCGATCGCTGAATCTTTAGAAACAGTTGGAACTATATGGCCAGCACCAAGCATTGAAGATTATGGAACCAATAAATACCATGAAAAAATTCAAAAACAGTGGCAAGTAATGAAAGCAATAGCTCAAAAGTACGGCTCCCCTACAGGGATGATTCTTAACAACTAATTCTCTTGATTCAACAGTGTTAATATCGTTTCTAAAAAATCTTGCAACAATCATTAGTATTGGGCGAGATGCAGCGGAGGGTTTTCACGAATCCTATTTGTCAGGTGCGTCGCTATTAGATTGTGGTTTTTTCTGGGAAATTTAATAGTTGCGACGCACCCTACAGCTAATAACCAATAACCAATAACCAACAACCAACAACCAACAACCAATTCCCAATTCCCAATTCCCAATTCCCCATTACCCTATTTGCGATCGCAACTTCCCCGTTTTTAATTCAGTTTCAAACGCCATCCGTACCTTTTCCCACTCTGTTTCGGCTTCCAAAAGCCGATCGCGCGCCGTCCTCGCATCAAAAACCTGTTCCCCTCCAGACTCAACTGCCATGCGGCCCATATACTCCAACTCCTTGCAAACTTCCGAAAAAGACACCGCTCCTAAATTAGCGCTGCTCGACTTCAGCGTGTGAGAAGCCAGCTTCAAACTATCAGCATCGCCGAGAAAAATAGCCTCTTTAATTGTTTCTAACTGCTGCGGTGCATCTAACAAATATATCTTAATCAACTCCCCCAAAAAATCCGGGTCTTCATCATCGTCTAACTCGCGGAGACTTTGCAAAACATGAAAATCGATCGGCGAATTTGCTGCAGGTTGAACGATCGAGTGTCCAGCAGCCACACTGTCAACTTGCTCAGTAATCTGTGGATTTTTTAGTTCAGCAACGGCATCCAATTCATCCCGCTGCAGTGGTTGGCATTTGCCCAGGGCGATCGCCAACTCTTCCCGGCGCACCGGCTTAGTAATATAATCGTCCATACCCGCTTCCAGACACTTTTCGCGATCGCCCTGCATCGCATTAGCCGTCATCGCAATAATTCTCGGCTTCCGATTAGCAGGCCAATCCTGACAAAGGCGGCGCGTCGCTTCCAACCCGTCCATCTCCGGCATCTGCACATCCATCAGCACAACATCGTAAGATTGCCGCTTGCAAGCCTCCAAAACCTCCAGCCCATTAGCCGCAATATCTGCCCGATATCCTATCCTGTCGAGCAAATGCGTAGCTACTTTTTGATTCACCACATTATCCTCCGCCAGCAAAATCCGAATCTGAGTAGAATTAGCTCCATCCTGTGCGACAGAATTGCTAGCCACCTGCCTCAAAACCGCAGGTGTCCGCTGCACGCGGTGCTGTTCTTGAGAATTTTCAAAATACTTCAATCCCGAAGTCAAAGTCGCCACATTTGAAACTTCTCCCCTACTACTTCTGCCGGCAACATATCCAAAAACTTGCAGCAACACATTATAAAACTGCGACTGTTTTAGAGGCTTAGTTAAAAAAGCCGAAAAATGTACTTCTGTAGTTTCAAGCTTTTTCCAGACTTCCGCCTTGCTCAAATAAGTAAACAGCACCAAAGGTAGCGGAACTTTGCGAGGGCTTGTAACAATGACATTCGGATTTAGCCCCTCGCCGCCAGACAAATTGCTCAGCTCCAAGGAACGAATCTTCACAGCCAAAGCCACGCCATCCATATCTGGTAGATTCATCGCCAAAATAGCCAAATCTAGCGCCGAGTTTTCTTGGATAATTTTCACAGCCTCAGCACCCGAACTTGCAGCTACGGGTATCATTCCCCAAGCCTCAGCTTGCCGGATCAAAACTTGCCGGTTAATGGCATGATTTTCGACAATCAACAAATGCTTGCCCACCGCAAATTCCGGCAGTTTTTTTGACTCTCGACTTTCATTAGCTTCTGCTGTCACCGTGAAATAAAAAATTGAACCGGAACCCGATACCGACGGTGGATAAAATCCAGCAGGCGGAATTCCTGCGGTACTTTGTCCGATCGCCGAAACAGCAGATTGAGACTTAGAACTTGCCGGACAAACTTGACTGACAACCCACATTTTACCACCCATCATATCGCTCAAACGCTGGCTGATAGCCAGTCCCAGACCTGTTCCGCCGTACTGTCGAGTTGTGGAAGCATCCACCTGCGAAAAAGCTTTAAATAGGCGATCGATCCGGTCTGGTGGAATGCCAATGCCCGTATCTTGGACAGCAAATTGAATCTCGTACTGTCTGTTACTTGGCAACTTTTCCTCCTTAGTTGCTAGCGGTTTCAGAGCTAAAATATTGGTTATTTCCGGCAAAACTTTAGCAGCTACAGGCTCGATTTGCCGAGCGGTACAAGAAACGACAATTTCTCCAGATTCTGTAAATTTGACTGCATTTCCTAGCAGATTTACCAAGATTTGGCGCAGCCGTGTGACATCTCCTAAAATGTTTTTTGGAACAGAATCGTCAATAAAGTAAGCCAGCTCTAAACCTTTTTCTGACGCTCTCGGAGCCAGCAATTCCAGAGATTCTTCTATGCAGTTTTGCAGGTCGAAGGGGCTACTTTCCAAATCCATTTTACCCGATTCAATCTTGGAAAAGTCGAGAATATCGTTAATAATAGTCAGCAAAGCATCGCCGCTGGTGCGAATTGTCTCTACAAAATCCCGCTGTTCTGTAGTTAGTTCCATATCCAGCAGCAAACCGGTCATCCCGATGACCGCATTCATCGGAGTGCGGATTTCGTGACTCATCGTAGCTAAAAACTCGCTCTTAGCTCTGTTAGCAACTTCGGCCGCTTGTCGCGCTTGCTCCAAAGCTTCATTTTGCTCTACTAACTGTTGCTGTCGGTGAACTTCCTTTTCTAAAAGTTGGGCTTGGGCTAAGGTAATTCCGACTTGAGCGGCAACATCTTCTAACAGTTCAATTTCGTCGGGAGTCCACTGGCGAGTTGCATCGCACTGGTGCAAAGTAATAATGCCATTCGGTTCGCCTTGATAGGAAGTGCGAACCGCCAACATAGATTTTAAGCCGATGCGGCGGCACATGGGCACGGAAGATTCGAGCAAAGGATCGGCAAACACATCGGGAGATGCTAGGGCTATATCTTCAGCGAGCAGTTTTTCTGTGTAGGGGTTGTAAGTGACAGAAAGTTCTAAATCTAAAGCTGATGCGTGACCTGGTTCGAGGTATTCTGCGACGCAAGGAAGGTGCGGATAAGGTTGGGAAAGGTAGGTGTGAATTGTACAGCGATTGACACCGAATACGCGCCCGATTTGGGTGGCGGTAGTCTGAAAAATTTCTTGAGTATCTAAGGTCGATCGCACTTTTTGAGTGATTTGTTTGAAGAGTAAAACGCACTGGTACTGACGCTGCAAAGTGTGCTCGCGTTCTTCGCGGGCAATTTCCGCGCCGATATAATTGCCCATCAATTTTAACATTTCAAAATTTAGCGGTTTTAAAGGTGGTTTAGCAGAGCTCGAAGTAAAGCTCAAAGTGCCAAAAATTCGCCCTTCCACTATTACCTGCGTGCCGACAAAAGCCTCCAACCTGCGGACGGCGTAAGCCGGGTGGTTCTTCCACTGAGTAGTGCCGGCGGATTCGATAGAAATAGGTTCGTTCGATCGCAAAACCTCTCGTTCAAAAGTTCTACTCAAAGCAAAACCATCTCCTTTGGCAAATCCGAAGGGGAAATTTGACGGTACATAGGCTGCGATGACTTCGTAGCGATCGCCCAAAACCCTGCCCAACAGCCCGATATCCATCCCAAACTGACTGCAACCCATTGCCAGCAACTGAGCAGTGCGTTCCTCAAAGGAGCCTGACGAGCTCACCATTACCTCGTAGAGCGATCGAATTGCTCGCTGGCTTTCCCGCAATTCCTCAACGCCTTCGACGCGGCTGCAGACATCGTGCAAAGTTCCTAAAATTCCCGCTATTTCACCCTGGGAATTCAGCCGGACTTGAGCAAATATTTCTACCGAAATAAAGCCAGATTCAGGATGAATGTCTAATTCATTTTTCACCGAGTCCGAATTGTACTTAAATCGCAGTTCTCTCCGACAAAATTCCGATTTTCCAGACAGCAAAGACTCTAATAGATTTTCACACTGCGGGCGTTCATCTGGATGAACCCAATCTAAAAAATTAGTGTGCAAACTTTCGGAAACCGAAAAACCAGTAATTTCAGTCCAAGCGCGGTTGAGAAACGTCCAAACTCCCGCCGCATCCATCTGAAAAATTACTGTTGCTTTCAAAGAATCAAAGACTTGGAATCGATCGGGATCTGCGCCTTTGAGTTCTAACTGCTTGTTTGGAGTAATATCTGTATGAGTTCCGACCAAGCGCAGCGGTTTGCCTGCAGCGCTCCGCAAAACTTGACCCCGGTTCAGCACCCAGATAGTGCTGCCGTCTTTGCAGTACATCCGATATTCTGCTGCAAAATCCGCTGTCTTTTGTGCGAAGTGTTCTTCTAAGGCTGCCTTTACTCCGTTAATGTCATCTCGGTGGATGCGACTCCACCATTCCGATCGGCGATTCGAGATTTCCCCTGCTTTGTAGCCGAGCATTTCTTGCCACCGCACGGAATAAAAAAACTCATCTGTTTCGAGATTCCAATCCCAAATCCCCTGATTGTTGACAGTAGCGGGGAGATTTGGGGGCTCGGCGAAACTGTTTTCTGCAATTTCAACTTCCTGGTAGCGATTTACTGCCGGAAGCTGTATTTGGGCGGCGAGTTTTTTGTATTGCGCGTTGCTAGATTCTAGTTGTCGCTGCAAAGCGATCAAGCTAGAATGCAGAGATTTTGAATCTAGCGCTTGTAAAAGGATAGTTTTAGGATTGACAATCCCGATCGGGTGATTGCTTTCGTTAATGACTAATAATGGTAACTGGTAGTAGTATTTTTGCAGCAGGGCGACGGCTGCTTCTAGGGTAGATTGCGATCGTACCAGCGGCGGCGAGCTGTTGCAAATCGCTCCCGCTTTAATTTTGTTCGAGTCTCTTCCCAACGCCTGCAACTGCACGATGTCCCGCGAACTTACGACCCCAACGAGTTTGTGCAGGTTGGGATTTGTAAATTTGGAATTTGTAGCACCAGTCGAGTTTGGTTCTGGGGTTTCAGTAATTAATACATAGCTAACATTGTGTCGGAACATCAGTTGCGCCAGATAGCGAACTGAAGAACTAGCAGGAGCGTGAATAATTCGTCCTGCTGCGATTTGAGGAATTTGATAAAGTTTAATTAAACTCGCCGGCAGCTCTAATTTCGGTTGTGAACTTGGCAGCGGCGGTGGGAAAGCGAAGGTCACGGGTGGCGGATCGCTGCTTGCTTTTTGTGGCGATTTCCCCAGTTCTTGCAACAGTTCTACCAAGCTTTGAGAGCTAATTAAACCGACAAGTTCTTCAGCGTCGCTGACGACGGGTAAATGACCAATCTGATATTTTTCCAGCAGATTTACTAAGGCAAAAAAGTCGGTAATTTCCGATTCTCTGGCTACAGTCACGGTTCTGATCATGATTTGCTCGATCGCAAATCCCCTCAAAGCAGCGCCGATCGAATTTAGCTGTACCACATCTCGCGCCGTAAAAATCCCCAGCACCGTCTGCCCGCTCCCATAGGGAGCTTTTGCGCCGCCCTGATGCAGCCCGTTGCCGAAGGCCTTTACCGCACGCGGTAAGCCGTTGTAGAAACCCGACTGTTCCCGCAATCGTGGGGAATTCCCATTGCTGAGATTTTCCAGTTGAGAATGCTCGCGCGGCTCTACCACGAGGACGTAACTGGCTCCTGTGCTGCTCATCAGCTCGATCGCCTTTTCTACGGGCGTCTGAGGGGTGACGGTAAGGGGATTGCGGTTGATGACCTGACTGAGAGAAGGAATAAACATCAGCGGGCATAAGAGTGATATTTGTTAGAAAAACCCGATCGCGGGCAGCAGCTTGATTGAGAGGCTTTACCCGCGAGCTTTCCAAGCACGGTCAAACTTTCTGTATCATAAAATTCACCCCTACTTCCAGCATCTTGGCATTTAAAATTAATTCTGTGCCAAATCCTGACAATTGGCGGGTAATGACAAGTCAGAACCAATGCTATCTGCCACAGGGCGGACTTTTAACTGGCCGGCAATTCCTCGCCCAGCCTAACTACTGCGGGTTGACGAGCAAGAATTTCTGCGATTGTCTAGACTGCACCCTACTTTCTCGCCCTCAACGGAATTCTCGCTCAGATTCTGTTTGAGGCAAGATACTTATACACTACCAATTTACCAGCGGCCGCAGGCTTGTTACAAGATTGCCAATTAGTAGGTATATAAACTGTGCAATTAGGGGGTGGGAGAAGCCAGAGGGAGAGAACGGGAAAGGGGGAGCTTTGAATATATAGCCTTTCTCAAAAAGGTGAGGAGTTGAGATTTTAGATACTTCGGCTTTGCTGTACAAGTTTGAGATTTTAGATTGGGGGATTGAGAACTCGATCGATCAATACCTCATTTTGGGCTCGGACTGCTATAGATTTTAGATTAGGGAATTAGGGCATGGGGAAAATGAGGGATTGAGGGATTGAGGGATTGAGGGATTGAGGGAGCGATCGGTCAATCCCTCATTTTGGGCTCGAACTGCTATAAAACAAATAATGGCGATAATCACTGACTCTGTTATTATAGCAAATATTAATAATTGCTATAAATTCTCAATTATTAGAATTTTTTATTTTAAATTACCGTCTACTGCACCGATGTAGCGATCGCACCCTGCAGCAGTACCCGATATTTTAATTGCGACGGCGTTTTGAGCAAAAATTGCGATCGGGCTGGACAACTCAAGGATCGGGGCGATTAAAATGCCTATAACTAAACTTATAATTGTGGTTTTTGATAACACTTGAATGCTGACGTTGGACGTTGGACGTTTGAACAAAGCGAGCGGGGACAGCACTAACAACTAATGACTAATGACTAATGACTAATGACTAATGACTAATGACTAATGACTGATGACTTCAACCGACGCTGAAGTTCCCCCGCCGCCGTAGCAATTACGACCGCCAAAATCGGGTGCAGTGGCTCGCTGTAGCGAACTTCTGCATAAGTAAGCGCATGAATCAAAGTAAAATAGCCACAAACTGCCAACAGTGGCAAAAACTCCCTCCAGCGATGCCGCAAAACTATCATGCCCAAAATAGCAAATACAGGCAAATTTCGCGACGCTAAAATGCCGATAATCCGTTGTGGCGAAAACAATGTCCGCATTGCCTTAATCTTAAACAAAGTGTGATAAGGCCAGTCACTTATAGGGTTTCCAAACCAGAAAAAAACTGCCTTTTGCAAACAATACCAGAGATAGACAGCCGGCTCGCGGAGTATTGAAGCGATCGCCCGTTTGGTAAAATAGCGATCGCCCTCAATTGTAAAAGCATTGTGTCCTCCATTCCGAGCCGGATTGAGTTCTTCCTGCCAAATCTGAACAATATTGCGTTTTGGTAGTTGTTCGTAGGCTAAATGATAAAACTCTGGACTTCCTTGCCACAGCGCACCTATAGAAACGCTGTAAATCAAAAAAGTCTTGTGAGTTCGATAATTGTGGTAAGTCCAAGGTGTAGTAATGATAATAATTGCGCCCAAATAAGCAACAAAACAAGCAATCTTGCGCTTTAAAGACCATTGAGGCGGCATCAATAGTGGCACAATTAATGGAAACAACATCGCTGTCGGTCGGCAAAGATTTGTAATTGCCAACAGCGCACCTGCTAATGAAAATTTTTGCCACTGCGGCTGTTCCAATGCCCGTAGCAAGCCCAGCACTGTTAAAAGCATTAAAGGTGTGTATAAAATCTCCGTTTGCACCCGGCTGACATGAAGAATCAGGGCAGGATTCAGCGCTATTAATCCAGCCGCGACTAAAGAACTTTGAGGGCCAGTAAAACGCCGTGCCAGGATAAAAGTTAGCGGTATAGTTATCGCCCCTAAAAAAGCTTGTACGTATACTACAGATGCGGGAGAACGACCAAAAATTGCATAGCATCCAGCCACAAAAAATGGATAAACAGGTGTCCGGCTCGGTCGCTAAAAAAAATGACCCTTCAGCAACCAGTAGGCCAAACCCTCATAGCCCGGTTCGTCGCCTCTGAGACGGGCGATGGTATCGGGGAGAGTTTGGTTGGTGTGCCACGCAAAATAAAGCCGGAATGCTAATCCTAGCAGCGTCAGACAAATCAGCGCCAAGATAATTATGCGGTGATTTCTTTGCTGCTGGGCTTCGGAGATATCTGGTGTCATAAGAACAGACTGCGAAGATTTGATTGGCTCTCAATTTTTTAGGTTGGGAATGTCAAAAATTATATCGTTTCAGCTTTTATTTTTTTCGAGAATTGATGTTTTTTTTCACGAAGTGTATCTAATGTGAGAGAGTTTCAGGGGACGATCGCATCTTCTGACTCGCCAGTCGGGGTTTGGGCGATTCCCTACGGGATAGCTTCGCACGCGCGTACTTTCGGGTTGTAGGAGCGATCGCAGGGGCATTTGTTACAAATCAGAACTAACAGTGACAGTAACAGCGATCGAACTTACCGCCAAACAAACGAAAACTCAACCCGGATTCACAGACTTGAGGGACTTAAACTTCATGGCTTCTATTGATAAAATAATCAAGAGCTAATTGCGACAATGATTCTAATCCCTAACTGTCAACTGGCTAGTTTTTTTAAACAATTTTTAAGCATATTTATTGAAAAATTTCTTATTAACGAGTACGGTAAATAACTGAACTTAGTATTGAAATCTTTATTCTTAGGTACTTTCAGAGATACATCACATAAAAAAATAATTACCTCAGCCAATTTAGTTAATTTTAAGTAGCAATAGGCTGTACAATCTGCTTCGACTAGATGAATTAAAGCAAAGTTGTGGCAAAATAAAAATGGGGCTAACTACGGAAATTACACGTACCAAAATGCCAAGGGCGCGACTTTAACAGGAACTCGGGCTTATTTGTTGAAGGCATTGCCGACAAATTAAATTAGTTGAGACAGAGGCAAATATCTAAAAAATATCTGCCTCTATCTGCGTGCATCTGCGATTTAAAAATTTCTTAAATTCTGTCTGCTCTTGGATTGATAACAAGAAAATTGGATCGCGCGTGCGGAATGCGAGTCCGTAATCCAAGAGCGGACTGCAGTTTGCACGCGCGATCCTTTTTTGTGATGGTAATCCAGCGGACAGGATCTTAAATCCTGCAATGTCTCCAATAAAATTCTACCAATCAAGACGGTAAACTGTGTTTGTGATTCAACCAACCTGTCACCAATGCTAGTAAAAACATTCCTAACAATGCAAATCCTAGCAACAACTTACCGCCTTCGAGAACGCCTGCTCCCAGAGCTACTAATGGAGGTTTTGCCACAACAATACTCAGCGTCAGAGTAGTGATAAATCTCCGCCATTTCATTTGAGTTAATCCGACACCGTAGCAAACAAAGTCAAACAGCCCAGTCATCAGTAAAGCCGTTACTAAAAAGATATTACTTTCTAGGTAATTCTGATTAATAGAATCTACTTTATCCATGAACTTTTCCCCGACAATTTTTTGCACGAGGTGGCGTCCGTAGCGTTTGGCAATGTAGAAATTAATGGTACAGGCGATCGCATCAGCAATGGCGATCGCGATTAAACCCTGGGTAAACCCAAACAATGCACCTGCTAGCAGCGAATAACCGGTACCTGGTAGGGCAGGAATCACAATGCTTACCATTCGCAGCAACATCACCACCAACGGTGCCCAAATTCCAAACTGACTGATGTTAGCTCTAATTTGCTCGATCCCGTAGTGGTTGATTAGGACGATCGCACCCACAACCAGCAAAGCCGTCAGGCTAAACTGAAGCCATTTAATCCAACGGTTTTTCATGGTTGAGACTCCAACTTTAATAAAATTACCATTCTTAAATCTCTCAATCCCTCCCATCTAAAATCTAAAATTGACTGACTACTCACATTTTTGAAAAAGGTTATAAATAATTCCCTTCATCGTTTTGATTTAGAATACAAGATTAACGGAATGCAGCACAAATCCTCAGTTACAACTATTGTTTCTGGAGGATAGTAAAGTTCCTCAAACAAAATCCATCCTGTTTTTTGCTGAATATACGCATGGGTACTCAGCCCTAGCTTTTTTGCTGTCGCAGCCATCTCTCGATAGTCAAGCATTAAGCGATCGCAAAGTTCTCGCTGTCGCAATCCTTCCATCTCATCCATATTAATTCATCGCCCATTATTACAAAAATTATCGCAGATTTTGTGAAATTAATTTATTTCTTGTTATTAACTGCCTCAAATACCGAAAAAACAGATAAGTAGAATAAAACTTGAATTAATACGCGATTGTTAAAACTGTCGGTCGAGGATTTCCCTCGCATACCGCCTACTTTCCCGGATGGTCGGGGGACTTCGAGCCGATTCTGGTTTCTCCCTTTTTTTTAGCTTGTCATTACCGACACTTTCATTTTTAGTTTGCCGACTAGCCCGCCTTCGCTTCAAACAAACGGCGAGGGAGCATTGGGTTAAAACAAACTAAAACAACCAGAAACTGGGTTGGTTAAAACCGATTTTGGCTATTAGTCAGAGAAGTGATTCAAACCCTCTTTTTATGGCGCAAGTCCACTGATAGTAAACGGGGAAATCTGATTTTCAGATAAATCTATAATTGCTTTCAAAAATGTCAAAAATGCGAAGTTAACGGGAAATTAAGACAATGTATTGAGGGCGGGAGCGATCGATCCCTCTTCTTCCAGCCTCGCCATCAGTCGCGTCACCGTGATCCGCGTAATCCCCAGGGCTTCGGAAATCTCTTGGTGAGTCAATCTCAAATCAATTAACAGCCCTTGTGCGACTTCCCGACCAAATTTTTTTCCCAACCAAACCAATAGTTGCAGCAATCTATCCCGCAGAGATTCGGTGCGAAGTATGCAGAAAAATTCTTGAGTTTGCTGAAGGTGGGCAAAAATTTCATCTAAGGAGCGATCGTACAAATTGGTCGGAATGTAGCTAATTTCTACATGAGTCTTGCACTCAATTTGATAAGGTTGCACGCCACAGAGCGGCTCACCGATCGCGTCTCCAACTCCCCAATCTCCCAGCGTGATTGCTGTCCCCTGCTCGCTCCAAGTCACGGTTCGGACAGCTCCCCGTTCTATTCGCAACAAGCCTTGAGACGGCACCGGCACTAACTGACGGTGGGTGAAAGTCTGGTGTCTTAAACTAGCGTACAAGCCTGGAGTGTAGGTGGAAAGAGTCATGGGATTCACCGTTACTTTTACTTTGAATAGTATTTGCAGCTTAAATTAATTCAATACTTCGGACAGTTTTTTAAAGTTTCTGTAAGCTTTACAGTGCAAGCCTTCGCATTTTTAATCTTTTTTTCAAACTTAAGGCTAAACTTAAACTTTTAAAAAATAGTCCGCACTATAGCCAGCATGGGTTTCAGATACTCGATCCTGCCTAAAACTGTCCGAAGTATTGTTAATTAATAATATTTATTAACTATTTGGTAGCTGATGCCAAAAATTAAAGAAACCGGGTTTCTCGACAAAAACCTAGGCTTTCTGCGCCATACCCTGACCAGAAACCGGGTTTCTCGCCCTTGCGAGTGCGTCAGGGTTTGGATTTGGGGGAATTCGGCGGCGATGCGGGAAAGGTCGATCGACACATTTGCTGTTCGGGGACACACATATAAAGAGAGCTAGAACCAAATCATCTGCATTACCAGGCAGATCCTGGTAATGAGCAAATTTTTATTACTTACTTAAATACAAAAGTATGTGACTAATATCACATATTTATATGTTTGCTATCACATTAAGACTTGTTAACAATTTGTTACATTTATTTACATAAAGCAACAAAGGAAAAACAAATGACTTCACGCAATTTGATGGTTGACGACCAAGGCCTCATGAACAACTTCGCGATCGAGCCTAAGATGTATGTAGACACTAACGTCAGCACCGGATTTACCAAATATGCTGAAAAAGTTAACGGACGTTTTGCAATGATTGGCTTTGTTTCGCTTCTGGCGATCGAAGTTTTGACAGGACAAGGCTTTCTTAGCTTGCTCAAAGATGCTTTAGGCTAGGACGATCCGTTAGATAGATTTAATAAAATCTCCGTTTAATAGCTCATAATAAAAAATGTTTGTAGTAAGGACTGAAGTCCTAACTGCAAACGATTTTTTTTGTTTCAAATATGTTTGCTGTCGCCGCTTGGGGCTAATTAAAATAAATCTTATGTCCGATCGCGCGATCGGACATAAGATTAAAACTATAGCCTTTTTCAGAAAGATGAGGTACTATGTGGCATGGGGCATAGGGCATAGGGCATACCTCACTTTTTTGATAACCGCTGTAATCAGAGCCATACAAATTTTTAGACAAACAATCTAGGTCTAAAGGTAGATGATAATTGTCAAGAATTAAGCTTACAATTTCCATACTTATACAATTTTTATATAAACAAAACAGGTGCATCAATAAGGCAATAAATTAGACGAGCAGCCCAACTCGTGAAGCAATTTTAAACATCGAGGGATTTCTCTAGAGTACCTAAGTCTTATAAGGAGCATAAAATGTTAGATATTGATGAAATGAGCTCAAAAGAAATACAAGAGCTTTTGCAGAAAGTAGGGCACGGACACCTCGGCTGTGTATTTGAAGGGCATCCATACGTTGTCCCAATGCACTATTATCTCCAAGATTCCGACATATACATTTTCACAACTGTCGGGATGAAAACTAAGTATATGGACGGAAATCCAGAAGTCTGCTTGCAAGTTGAAGAAGTCCGCGATTCGGAACACTGGCGCAGCGTTGTCGTCAACGGGCGAGCAGAACGCCTCACCCAGCAGCCAGACATCGATCGCGCGATGCAATTGGTCAAAGAACACAACCCCACACTTTCACCCGCCATCAATCGCACTTGGATTGACTCTTGGGGGCGTGCGGAGGTAATAGCAATCTACCGCATTTACCCCAGCGAAATGAGCGGGCGTACGACGCAGGGAATCAGCAGTCGGTAAGCTTGGAGACATCTGGGTTGAGTAGAGAAAATAGGACTCACTTGAAACCGGGTTTTTTACGAAAATACTTAATTAAGACCTTCAATCTCGCTAAAAAACCCGGTTTCTGAGTGTCGGAGTGCGTCCAAAACTGAAATTACTAAAAAGTCCTCCGGGGGGAAAACCCTGCGCCAGCGGAAAATAGTGCAAAATATTTTCTCAAACAGCTTTGCTTGCCAAAAACTCTCTCATGTACCGATTCACTAACTGCGGCTGTTCCTGCTGTACCCAGTGGCTGCAATTAGGAATGTACTGAATCTGAAAATCCCGGACGTAATCTTCAGTCCCGTAAGTTAACTCTTTGCCGAGGGCGCTATCGTTTTCTCCCCAAATCATCAGCGTCGGAACTTGCAGCACATCCCAATTCTGGCGATCGACCAATCCGCTAGCAATGTTGCGGTAATAATTGATAGTAGCAGTCAGAGCGCCCGGTTTAGCCGCCGCATCTTTGTAAGCTTGGATGTCAGAGGGGGTAAAGCTGCTTTTGTCAACTGCCATGCCTTCAAAAGCAAGGGCGATCGCCCGATAGTCACCCAACCGAATTAAGAACTCCGGCAAAACCGGCAACTGAAACAAAAAAACGTACCAACTTTTTCGCAATTGTTGGGGAGTTCGCAGCCCTTCCGCAAACTTGGCCGGATGCGGTAAATTCATCACAATTAATTTATCGACCATCTCTGGATAAGCATAGGCAAAATTCCAGGCGATCGCTCCTCCCCAGTCGTGACCGACTAAAACGCAACTTTCGTATCCCAAACCCTGAATAATTCCCTTGACATCTTGCACAAACTCTGCCATCACGTAGGCAGATTTATCCTTCGGTTTGTCGCTGTCATTGTAACCTCTAAGATCCACAGCGACAACTTGATAATCTGATGCAAATTCCGGGATTTGATGGCGCCAAGAATACCAAAATTCGGGAAATCCGTGCAGCATCAGCATCAGCGGCCCGGAACCTTGAGTGACACAATGAAGCTTGATGCTATTTGTCGCAATAAATTCGTGTTTCCAAGATTCTTTCAGCACAGGCATATTTGATAGTTCCTCTAGCTAGAGATAGATTTTAGCAGTTAAATAAGTTGAGATTTCAGATTAAAGAATTGAACAATTCAAAATGACCGATCGCCCTTCGTGATTTGGTGATTCCTGTGTGGGACAGGTGTCGGGCCCGTTTCCCGAAAGGATTGCAATTTCAGTCAAAATATTAGTATAATGTTACTTCCGTTTCGACAACTGTCAAGCCAAAAATAACTTATTTTCGATCTGGCGAAAATCCAGATTATCAAATTTTTGACAATTTTTGAGGATGCAAGTTAAATAATTCATAGTTTGCGAGTACACTAGAAATTGAAGGAGTTCATACCATGTCTGGCGATCGCCTGCAACACATTGTTAACCGCTTGACAGATCAGCTCAAGCGCGACGTATTAGTTGAAAAATGCCTATACGACATTCGAGAAGTTTTGCAGAGCGATCGCGCGGTGCTGTATTATTTTTACAGGCAGTGGCAAGGTCAAGTGACTTGCGAGATGTTGAGTGCGATCGAATTCTCAATCTTAGGCTCAACCGGGCCTGACGAGTGTTTTAACGGCGACTACGCTGCTTTGTACGAAGCCGGCAGAGTTAGAGCAATTGCAGATATTGAAGTAGAACCAATTCACGAATGCCACCGAGATTTTCTGCGTAGCCTGAAAGTTCGGGCCAATTTAGTCGTGCCAATTTTAACTAAAAAAGGGCTGTGGGGGCTGTTAGTTGCTCATCAATGCAGCGGGCCCCGCACTTGGTTGCGATCGGACATTGAATTCATGCAGAAACAAGCGCAAAATATAGCAATGTCTCCCACAATTCAAGATAGTTAATTTTTCATCCAAAATCCCGCTTTGTGACAGTTGGGGTGAATTGTCTGTGCAATGGAAAATTACCAACTGTCCCAAAATATGGTGTTCTATTGTTAGGCAGAGGTTTGTAGCGACTCATAGGGCTGGATGAGAATCTCAGCGGGAATTCCTAACTCTTGATTCAGCTTCCGAATCATTTCCAGAGTCAACGAGCGTTTGCGAGATAATATCTCAGAAACTTTAACTCGACTGCCAATACATGGTTCCAAATCGCTACCCGACCATCCGCGGGCGTCCATGTAGTATTGAATAGCTGCAATTGGATCCGGGATTTCGATCGGAAAGTGTGCCTTCTCGTAAGCTTCTACTAGGGTACTGAGCACATCTAGGCGATCGGACTCAGGTGTATTAGGAGCTGCATTAAACAGCAACTCAACCTCTCGAAGGGTTGCCTGATAGTCAGTTTGGGTTCTAATTGGACGTATTTCCATATATCAATTTGTGTTTAGATTGTTTCTGCATCTACCTTGTCATACTCGGCATGAGTGCCAATAAAGCGGATAAAAATAATGCCGATGTCATAACGAATGGCAACAATCAGCCGATAGGAATTGCCTTTGATGTTAAACACAACACGATTGTTTGCAATGATGCGGGCATTACGATGAGCGGACTTAACATCGACTGGACTCTGCCAATCGGCGTGAGACGCTTCGTAGTACCAAGTTTTTAGTGCTTCTGAGGCATCTGGATGAGTTTACCAGAAGTTTCGCAAGGTGCTGCGGGACAAAATACGCATAGAACTTTGTGACTGGAACTCCCGAAACACAAGACAATTGAAATATGAGTTCTGCCATTCTCATGGGGCAAAGAATAACGTGCTATCTCATCATTTTATCACAGAATTTTTGTCTCTAGGAATAGTTGGCGGCAAGGAGTTTTCGGATGCTGGGGGAGCGAAACCCAAGAATGATATCTTGAGGAGACACGCCATGTTGAATCAGTTCTCGATCGATGTAGATTTCGGTACTGTTGTGTTGAATCCAGATTTTATTTTCGATGATATCGAGCTGCATGGCACAGCCATAGATGCGATATTCGTCGCGCCATTCGTTGTGCATGACGAGGTATCGATCGCGGGCGAAATCGAATATTAGCTGAGCATTTGCGTCATTTTTAGAAAAGTCTTCGAGAAAGTCACAAACAATTTTGCGGTATTGGTTTAGTCTATCCATTGGTCGATCGCCTCACGAGTTGGATTGTAAATAATTAGTCGGATTTCATAACGTTCGACGACAGTTTTTGCGGGTTCAAATCTGAGAAACATTTGATAGGTATCGGTGGGCACTGCCAGATTAGCCCTGTCTGGCGTGTGTGCTGAGTTTGGTTTTTAGTGCCGAAAATGCTTGAAATATCGTAGTTTGTAGGGTGTGCACTGCGCACCGGTTGACTTTGATACCCATTGAAATACGTACTGGTTTGCTTTTTAATACTTTTTGACGCACCCTACAAGATTAGCCGGTGCGCATTGCGCACCCTACAAAATACTAATCCCAGCACAGCGTCGATGTTTTATCCTTAATCATCTTGGCATCACACTTTGGGCAAGGATGTGTACTAGGCCAGGGATAGAACCGCGATCCCCGACATTGACGACAAATACTCGGATAATGATAGTTAGGATCGCCAGTCGGGCCATCTTTGCCATCGCGATCAATCACAACGTCAACTACTGCTTTACAATCTTCACAGGTCATTGTTCTAACAACAGTGATCATTCCAAAGCCCAGACCACCAGAAACCTCTTTTGCTATGTACCCACAACCAGGACATACAAAGTTATATAGTTGACCCATTGTTTTCCTTGATGAAGTTTGGCTAATTTGTACCAGTATACCTCTGTCCCAAAGCCGATCGGATTGCAGAGCAGAACTCTCTGACGACTAAGCAGACTAACTTGTAATAGTATTTTAATTGTAGGGTGCGTCAGGTGAGTTTCTTTAACAACTATTTAAGGTTTAAATATCTGACGCACCTTACTAATTAGGAGAATTGCGTAATTCCTGTTAGTATTAACTAACAGCTACAGCACTCCCCAAAGGATGCTGCTGCAAAACCGCTTGCAAATACTTCCCAGTATAAGACCTCTGATTTGCCGCCACATCCTCCGGCGTCCCCGCCACAATAATCTCGCCGCCCTTATCTCCCCCTTCTGGCCCCAAATCGATCGCCCAATCGCAGCACCGAATCACATCCAAATTGTGTTCGATTACCAAAATTGAATTACCCTTATCCACCAATCTTTGCAGCACATTTAACAAATGGTGAACATCATAAAACGACAAACCAGTCGTCGGTTCATCAATCAAATAAAGCGTCTTCCCAGTAGCGCGGCGCGACAGTTCCGTTGCCAATTTCACCCGCTGCGCTTCGCCCCCAGAAAGAGTCGGTGCAGGCTGTCCCAACTGAATATAACCCAAACCCACATCCACCAAAGTTTGCAATCTGACACCAGCCCTAGGAATATTTTTAAACATTTCCCAGGCTTCCTCCACTGTCATGTTCAAAACATCAGAAATTGACTTGCCTTTATACTTCACTTGCAGCGTTTCCCGGTTGTAGCGCGCACCTTTACAAACCTCGCACTGCACGTAAACATCGGGCAGAAAATTCATCGAAATTACGTTTACTCCTTGGCCGCCGCAAGCTTCACACCTTCCTCCTTTTACGTTAAAAGAAAACTGCCCAGCTTTGTAACCTCTTGCCTTTGCTTCAATGCTTTCGGCAAACAAATCCCGAATCACATCAAAAACTCCGGTGTAAGTAGCGGGATTGGAACGCGGAGTGCGGCCGATGGGAGATTGATCGATGACAATTACCTTATCAACCACATCCTGCAGAGACCGTTCGCCCTTCGTTTTGAGAGCTTCCATATCGGGCGGCAAAGGAACTTTTTTGGTGAGATAGTGTTGCAGCGACGGGTACAGCAATTCATTGATTAAGGTGGATTTTCCAGAACCGGAAACGCCTGTAACGCAGACGAGTTTACCCAGCGGAATTTCCACATCAATATTTTTTAAATTGTTGCGCGTCGCATTTTTGATTGAGAGAGCTTTACCATTGCCTTTTCTCCTTTCATTGGGAGTTTCAATTACTCGTTTTCCCGACAAATAAGCACCGGTTAAAGATTCCTCGGCAGCCAGCAAGTTTTCTAAACTTCCTTGCGAGATAATTTTGCCGCCGTGAACGCCTGCGCCTGGGCCGATATCGACAATGTGGTCGGCCGATCGCATGGTTTCTTCATCGTGTTCTACTACAATCAAAGTATTGCCTAAATCCCGCAACTTTGTTAAGGTTTGCAGCAGCTTAAAGTTGTCTCTTTGGTGCAGTCCGATGCTGGGTTCGTCCAAAACGTAGAGGACACCGGTCAAGCCGGAACCGATTTGAGTGGCGAGGCGAATTCGCTGGGCTTCGCCGCCGGAAAGCGTCATTGCTGGACGGTCTAATGTCAGATAATCTAATCCGACATCGAGCAAAAATTGCAGCCTTGCTTTGATTTCTCTCAGGGCTAAGTCGGATATTTGAAATTGCCGATCGCTCAATCCCAAATTCTCGACTCTCTCTCGACAGTCGCGAATCGAAATACTGGTCAAATCGACAATGCGGTACTGTCCCAGCCGCACCGCCAGCGCCTCTGCTTTCAAGCGTTTGCCGCGACAAACCTCGCAAGGGCGATCGACTCGATACTGTTCCAGTTTCTGCTTAATTAAATCAGAACCAGTATCGTCGTACTGGCGCTGCAACATGGAAATTACACCTTTAAAATCTCTCCGCAAATCATTGACGCTGGTGTCTCGCTTTTTACCTTCTGCGGTTTGTTTAAACTCGTTTCCATACAAAATCACCTGTTGGTGTTGTGGCTTCAATCGGAACCAAGGAGTGTCGATATCAAAGCCGCAAGCATCAGCAACACTGCACAACAAAGAGAGATAATAGGAGTTGTCTTTGTCTGACCAAGGGGCGATCGCGCAATAAACAGGTGCTTTCTCGTCAGGAATGACCAACTCCGGCGCAAAAGTCCGCAAATTCCCCAAACCGTGGCAGTTTTGGCAAGCGCCGTAGGGCGAATTAAACGAAAACAATCGGGGCGAAAGTTCTTCCATCACCGCGCCGTGTTCGGGACAAGCAAAGTTTTCGGAAAATACGATCGGCCCGTTGGGTTCGGAATTTTCATCAGTCGGTAACTCTTCAACGATCGCAATTCCCTCAGAATGTCGCAGACAAGTTGTTAGAGAGTCAACTAAACGTTCTTCTAAACCGGCTTTTTTAACTAACCTGTCAACAACTATCTCGATGTTGTGCGTATGATTTTTATCTAATTCGATATTTTCTGACAGTTCTAAAATTTCTCCGTTAACTTTGACTCGAATAAATCCTTCGGAAGCTAAACTAGACAGTAATTTGCGGTGAGTGCCTTTTTTTCCGCGTACCACGGGTGCCAGAAGGTGAAAGCGAGTGCCGTCGGGAAGTGCCATAACTCGATCGCACATTTCATCAATTGTCTGCGG
Source organism: Microcoleus sp. S1D4 (assembly GCF_036700765.1). Classification (NCBI taxonomy): domain Bacteria; kingdom Bacillati; phylum Cyanobacteriota; class Cyanophyceae; order Oscillatoriales; family Microcoleaceae; genus Microcoleus; species Microcoleus sp. S1D4. Next base: position 50,827 of record NZ_JAUBPP010000021.1, on the reverse strand, counting down.
CGCAATGCAGCGATCGCAAATCGGACAGTGCGGTTCGCCAGCTCTGCCGTAGAGCAATCTGAGATAATCGTAAATTTCTGTAACAGTGCCGACAGTCGATCGCGGGTTGTGAGAAGTTGACTTTTGGTCGATCGAAATAGCCGGACTCAACCCCTCGATCGCGTCCACATCCGGTTTGTCCAACTGTCCCAAAAACTGGCGCGCGTAGGCGCTGAGAGACTCAACGTAGCGGCGCTGTCCCTCTGCAAAAATTGTATCGAAAGCCAGGGAAGACTTACCGGAACCGGAGACACCAGTAAACACGATCAGTCGATCGCGCGGCAGTTCCAAATCGATATTCTTCAGGTTGTGCTGTCTCGCACCCCGAATCTGAATCGTATTTTGGCTGTTGGAGTTCAAAGTCGTCACATGATGTCCGTTGTGGGATGCACTTGACTGACTGGGTGAGGTTTCGGCGCGTTGGGACATGAGAGTAGTGCAAAACAGTGCTTAACCATCTTAGCGCTGCCTTTGGAATAGATAGCATCCAAACTCAAGAATATCAAAGAATCGTCAAATAGTTGACAGTTGACAGTTGAGGGTTCAGTTTTAACGCCCGCTGCTGTTTGCACAGTAGACTGCATAATGTTTACTTCCCCTGCATTGAGATTAACATCAAAGAATCTTTAAATAAGTTTCCGTCGGCCCGTCGGGCAAAACCTTCAAAATTTGATGCTTCAAATCCACTTCAATTCCCAGCATGGTTTGAGCGTTTGGAATGCGAGTCCTAGTTAAATCCGAGGACTTTAGCCCTCACTACAAATCGACATTTTTCGGGTAAAATCGAGTCTAATATTTTAATTACTGAGGCTTAGTGTCATGCCTATTCCCAAACTTAGTGAAACAATCATCAAAAATAACAGTTCTGAGCGATCGCTCAACCGAGCCGAAGATTACTATTTAGGTGGAACTGTTACTAACGCAGTCCTCCGTGGCAATATGGTGCAAGCAACAGTATACGGTTCTCAATCTCAAGCCTACAGCGTTAGCCTGCCGTTCAATCCTGCGGGATTAACATCTGGAGTATTCTGCACTTGTCCTTACGATGGCGATGGATGGTGCAAACACATTATCGCGACGCTGTTTTTGTGTCTGCGAGAACCCGAAAAAATTGAACATGGCGAGAGGCTGGAAGACTTGCTTTCTCGGCTCAACGATGCCCAAATCTATGAGTTAGTAGAGCATTTAGTGGACAATGAACCGTCGCTGATCAATGCGATCGAACTATACGTTAATTCTAACGCTGTGTCTGCGCCGACAAGCCAATTGACGAAAATACATCGCCAAAGTGCGATCGATCCTGCTCCTTTTCGGCGACAAGTACGAGACATTTTCCGACAAGCTGAGAATTATTCCGAGTATGAATATGGTTATGATGAAGAAGACCCGATTACAGAAGAAATTTTAGAATTGATTCAGCAAGCCCACGAATTCAGCGAACAAGGAGATGGTAAAAACGCTTTAGTAATTTTAGAAGCCATTACCGCAGGCTGCGTTGATGATTGGGATGACGTAGAAGAATATGGTTTTGAAAGTTATCAAATCACCAATGCTTTGAATGAAGCTTGGACAGCAGCCATTTTGACCGCCGAACTAACTGCTGAGGAAGAAATAGATTTTCAGGTGATGTTAGAAGGTTGGAACGATGAATGGGATTGTAATTTCAGCATGAGTTTGGAAGCTTTACGCCAAGGTTGGGACTACCCGCCACTCCAGCAGATATTGGAAGGAAACCTTACTGGATCGGGAATATGGGCTGATGATGCACCAGATTATGCTCGTGAATTAACCTTGACTCGCTTACAAATTCTCGATCGCCAGAACCGCGACAAAGAATACTTATACCTAGCCAAAGCAGAAGGCTGTATTCAACAATATCTGACCATGTTAGCTCGTTTGGGGAGAATAGAAGAAGCTGTGAAAGCTGCGGCAACCGAGATGACATCAGTCGAAGAAGCTTTTGCTCTAGTTCAAATTTTACAAGAAGACGGATACTCAGAAGAAGCTCTAAAAATTTGTCAAGCTGGGTTGAATTTACCCGGCAATTCCACCTACGAACTGGCAATTTGTATGAGTGAATTGGCCGATGAATTGGGCGAAAAAGAAGCTGCGTTTAATGCTAAACTTAAAATTTTTGAAATTCAACCTTCCTTGAAGGATTATCTTTCATTGCAGGAGTTGTCAGGAGATAATTGGTCAACCTTGAGAGTAGATTTGTTGGCAATTGTAAGAACCATTCAAAGCTACAGTTCTACCGAAGCAAAGGTTGATATTTTTCTGCATGAAAAAATGATTGAAGAGGCGATCGCACTTGTAGAAACATCTTACAGTTCCGAACTGGTTCATCGAGTGATGATGGCAGCAATTCCCCATCGCCCAGATTGGGTAATCGCCAATGCTTGTCGGCGCGCTGAATCGATTCTAAATGCAATGAAATCAGCCGAGTACGATAGTGCAATTAAGTGGCTAGAAAAAGCCCGTGCTGCCTATATACAAGCTGGGCAAAAAGTTGAGTGGTCTGCTTATCGCGCTCAACTGATGGAAGTACACAATCGGAAGCGGAAATTCATGGGTTTGTTCAGAAACTCATATTTAAATTGAGTCTTAATTTTACCCTAAATTTCTGGCAAAAATTGCAGAGTTTTGTGAAATTATCGGCGCTTCTCTGTGTCGATATGCCTCGCTTCTGCCGTTGATATTATGTCCGAGCGATTTCTATAACAAAAACAGTTCGTAGTGCGGAATTAAGTCTGCACGACGAACTAATTTTATTGCGGTCAATCGCTCGGACACGATATGATATCGTTTCCGGTTGCATCGGAATAATAAAATCGAGTCAACAGTCAGTAGGGGCGGTGGATGGTGCGTGCCCGCCCTCTTAATACCATTTTTCTAAAGATGTACTATAGATGAACTCTTAGCCCCCCCTTACTAAGGGGGGGTTGGGGGGGTCATATCTAGCTTTATGAAATTGGTATAACTTAACAGTCAACAGTCAACAGTCAACAGTCCACAGTCAACATTCATATATATGAGTGCAACCGAAATTGATATGATTTATCAATATTATTTGACATCAGCACTCGGTGCAACCCTATTCCAATTTACCCGAGAAGCACCGTACAAAATAAAATTATCCAAAAGTCCGTAAGCATCCCCGCAATTGTAACCCTTAGCCTCTACACATTTCTTGTCCGCCCTTTGATTCACCGCCACAAAAATATCAACTCCATCCGGCAACACACCCGCATACATCTTCAAATTAGCAAAATCATCAAGGATGTGACCTCCATCGTCCACAGGCGGCAATTTCCACTCCTTCGGATTATTCTTTCCCCCTAACTGAATTGCCCAAGCATGAGTACCATCAAGCGCTCCATTGTGAGCAGTATATCGATTCCAAACATTATTTCGCTTTTCCCCAATGCGCGGGTTATTCTCATAACCACCAACCCAATATTGTGACATAAATTTGAGAAAAACTCCAGCTTCTGCAGCTAGCGAACCGGTGCCGGGACTCAGATCTGTGTTTCTGCGGGAAAAAAGAACCTGGCTTAAATTCCAAGACCAATTTATCCTCCCCGGCTTGGTATTTATCCAGCTAGAAAAATCGCAAAAGTTACCCTTCCAAATGCAGTGCGGCCGCTTCAAATCCCATCCCTTACCGTAGTAATTCTTTCCGTTCCAGTGGCGCTTTTCCGGTTCGCGACTGCTAAAATTTTCTACTTCTTGGGTCATAAAAATTCCGTTGTTAGACGTAGTAGGAATTCCCAACTCTGTTTTGAAAAAAAGCTCCAAAGCAGAGCCTTGATGAGTTTCTGGTTTACCCGTTTTAGCAGCATATCTGCCGGAGGCTACCAACTGCTGCATAATAATCGTAGGAAATGCCGGACTGGTATTGGAATAATGATATTGACCGAGGGGATACTGAAGGCATCGCCCAGCCAAAACCAGCATAGTTTCTTCTAAATTAGGACTTGGCAAAAAATAGCCTGCGTTAGGGGAAATTCCCAGTTGAGTTTTAGCTGAACCGACAGATTTGTTTCCCCATTCATTGATAAGTAGCTGTTCTTGCGATTGAAAATCTGCTGCTGTTTTCAAATTCCGAAGCACTGGCAAATTTGCAGTTACATCTTGACCGTATCTGGGGGCGCTGCGCTGAAGTCCCGAGCGGTGCGAGAGCAGGTGTCCGAGGGTGACGTTTTGCCACTGTTTGTCGGCAAATCCTGAGTTGAGATTGCTACAATTACGGTCTTTAATTGCTACGGGAAATTTGACTTTCCCCGAAAATACGGCGTGCAATTTTTCAGGGATAATCGCGACTGGATATTGCTTGTTCAAACCGGGAATTAGGGGCGGATGATGCTGGGGATCGAACAATTTCATCCCTTCGATTTGCTCGTCAGTCAGTTCTAAGCCCGCCCGATCGCGCGCCGTCTGTTTCAGCGCCCAGCGCACCATTGCAAAGGTAACAGGCTTGCTGATGCTGCCCATACGCATGGGGGTATCTGCGGGTACGATCGCGCTTTGAGGAGCCTGCATATCGTCGCCGCAAGCCGGATTTGCGTTCAAGGTCGATCGGTCTTTCATGCGCCCCAAGCCCCAAACACCCACGGGCTTACCTTTGACAGAAACACCGAGGACAGCCGCACCGACGCAGCGGTAGCGCATGAACTCTGTCAGGGATTGCAAAATCGGCTGTAGTTGCGCGTCGCCGCTACCGCTAACGGGGATGCTTTCTTCTGCTAAAGCTATGTTGTTGTTCGACTCAAAAACTTTTCCGAAGCCTCCTAAGAGGATAGCACAAATTAAGGTTAGATTTGTGTAAAAAAATCTGTTAAATTTGATTGGATTGACAGCAATTTTTATCATAAAAGCCTCTGGTTTTAAAATGTAGGGCGGTACTAATTTTCCCGCCCTTGCGTAGCGATAGCGAGCGCGATTTTATAGATAATTCAACCGCAGATATCGGGCAGATGCAACACTGACAGACGCAGATAATTTCCAGATAAAAAAGCAATTTTTGCAAATCAAGTCTACTATAGAGGGACGGGAGGTGCGGATGAGAATACTAGATTTGGGTTGACATTAATTAATTTTTGGTCTTGCACAACCCCAATCAAATTGTCCTTGTAGAAGATACCAGTATCTTGAACATTATTGCCGTTCCACTCGCCAACTTTGAGAGAATAGCCGTCTGCGAAATTGCCTTTAATTTGAATTTTGTCTTGACCTAAAGTAAAATCGGTAATCGTAGCATAGCCGGTGCCGAGATAGTAAACATTGTTAACGTTGCCGAGTACAAATGTGTCCGCACCCGCGCCGCCTGCGAGAGAATCCGATTCAGTACCGCCGCCGATACCGTTACCAGCACCCGAAAAATTAGCACCGTCAAGGTAATCGTTACCGTCGCCGCCGATGAGATAGTCTTTGCCACTTCCTCCGAATAAATAATCGTTGTGAAATCCGCCGGACAGAAAGTCTTGCCCAGCACCTCCATACAGCATATCTTCGCCAGCTTCGCCGTATAATTTATCATTACCCGCGCCGCCATCTAACTTATCGCTACCGAAGCCGCCGTCGAGGAGGTCGTCTCCCGCGAGACCTGACAAGATATCATCGCCTTTATTGCCGTAAATTGTATCATTTGAAAGCTGAATTTGACCTTGGTTGTTGATTGTCCAATTTTGTCCAACTAAGGATTTGTGGAATTGACCGTCGCCGTTGACAGTGTTGTCGTCGTCGTAGTCTGTACCGTTGATAACTGATGACATTTTTGTGACTCCTGTTTACTTTTCAAGTGGTGCAAGGGTGAGAAAGACTCAACTAACTTGCTTGATGTGTCTAGTTTCTCCTTTCGTCAAGCAAGCGACAATGGGAATAAAATCAGGTGTTTAAAGAACTAAAAAATGGCTGGCAACAATGATTTACAGTAAAAACTCAGCTTAAATCAGTTAAAATAGGGAAAAGTCAGGGTAATTTCCCGATGGAGGAACAACTCTTCTCTGGCAATAGTCTGCATACTTACGTATATACGTACTCACGGGCGAGCCCATGAACTCAGAATTAGAATTATCTTGGAGCAAAACCAAAGAATCTGCCGATCGCATTTTTGCCCAAAACACTGGCAAATATCTCAGCGACCTCGAAACGAAAGTCCTGCAAGGTTCTTGGGAAGGCAAAAGTTACGATGAAATCGCCAAAACCTACGGCTACAGCGCTGAATACCTCAACAAAGATGTCGGTAACAAATTGTGGCACAAGCTTTCTGAAGCTTTGGGAGAAAGAATTACTAAGAAAAATTTCAAAGAAGCGCTGAGGAGAGCTTATGAAGCAGAACCCAGTCAATCTTTGTCTGCAAATCCGCCCTCGCCAACATTACCGACGGCGGCAAATTTGCAATTCCCCGAAGGTTCAGTAGCCTTAGATTCACCTTTTTATATAGAGCGTTCCAGCATCGACTCTCTCTGCGAGGAAACGGTTGTCAAACCCGGTTCTCTGATTCGGATTAAGGCCCCGGAGATGATGGGTAAAACTTCACTGATGAACCGGATTTTAGCTCGCGCTGTCCGAGAAAATTATCACGCAGTTTATTTGGATTTGAGCGCCGCCGATCGAGGAATTTTAACAAATCTTGATAAATTTTTGCGTTGGATGTGCTTGATGGTAAGCCGGCAGTTAAAGTTAGAAAATAAGTTAAACGAGTATTGGGATACGGATATTTTGGGCAGCAACGATAACTGTACTGTATACTTTGAAGAGTATTTGCTGGCAGAAATAGCAACTCCTCTAGTGTTGGGATTGGATGAAGTCGATCGCATATTTCCCTACACAGAAGTAGTTGAAGATTTTCTGGGGATGCTGCGAAGCTGGCACGAAAAAGCCAAAATTTCTGATATCTGGAAAAATTTACGGTTGGTAATGGCGCATTCTACGGAGGTTTATATTCCTTTGGATATGAATCAATCTCCGTTTAATGCGGGAGTGCCCGTGGAACTGCAGGAGTTTGACAGCCAGCAAATCCACGATTTGGCTGGGGTTCACGGCTTGGATTGGGGTGATGGACAGTTTCAAGAGTTGATAAGTGCGATCGGCGGACATCCTTATTTAGTAAGATTGGCAATGTATGAGGTTAGTTGTGGCAAAATTTCATTAAATCAGCTATTAGAAAATGCTGCCTCAGAATCGGGAATCTACAGCAATCATTTGCGGAAGCATTTAGAGATTCTGCAACAAAATCCCGAATTAGCTTTAGCTTTGAAAAAAGTTGTAAATTCCCCGGAAGCAGTTGAATTAGATTCAATGCAAATTTACAAGTTGCACAGTATGGGAATTGTGGGGCGGCAAAACAATTATGTCATGCCGCGCTGCAATTTGTACCGCGAGTATTTTTGCCGTGTTTTAGGTTGAAAAGCATGGTTTGCAGTTTATTGTATCAGATGCTGTTCGGTCGATCGACCGCGATTGCTGTAGATATCGCTTTGATATGGTTTCCGGTTGGATCGGAATGATTTAACCGCAGAGGACACAGAGAACGCAGAGGGAGACAAGAGAGAGATGAATAATTCACATGAATAGCGGATTTGGTATGAGTTTTTCAGTTTTATGCAAGTGGACTTAAGCTATAAGGCGGGGGTTTAAATCCCCGCCGGACTTCGCGAAAAAATGTGGAAAGTTGACACCAATAGCTGGTAATGCAAAACCTACAGATAGAATTAGACGAATGACAGGGTTAAATCCGCAGCCATGTTATCTGCAACTACAGCAATCATGTCACCTTGATAAAATATTTTCGTGTCTTTGAGTGACTGATTCCCATAACCGTATTGGCCCGATGTAAATTCGTAATCTTGCTTTTTACCCAGCATTAAGATTGCATCCCCATCAGATTTCTTAAAGTCCCGAATAATCGCATAAGCAGTCTCGCCTAAGCCATCTAAGTAAGGAAGTTTAGGGTCTGGGCCACCGTTCATAACTAGCGAGAATGTATCTGCTCCCGAACCACCAATCAAGGTGTCGATTTCATAAGAATCATATTGTCCTGGCCCGTTGGTGTGGCCGATGAGAATATCATCGCCACTATTGCCTTCCAACCAGTCGGAACCGCGGCCGCCACAAAGCTGATCTTTACCGCTACCGCCAAACAGGAAGTCGTCACCGTCAAGACCTTTGAGTGTATCTGCACCGCCACCGCCAAAGATTGCATCGCGAACCTGATTGTCATCACTCCCGATTAGATAGTCAGCTCCTGCTGTTCCCGTTATGTTGTCATTGGGTAAGCCACCGATTTTATCGAAGCTGCCGAACAAGCTGTTAGCAAAGTTACGGTCAGAGGCGATTATTTTACGTGTTTCTACTATTAAGTTATCATTGATGTCTGGCCGAGGAACGTCGGTAAAGTCTTCAATCAAACCGGAATTATTAGGCTTGGGCTCGTCATCGGGATTGGTTCGAGGAACGTCGGTCAAGTCTTCAATCAAACCGAATCTAGGGGTAAAAATGTTAGCATCGGCGATCGTTCTAAGTGCTGTCATGGGAGTAGTTCCTATTTGTGATGATTTTCTGAGTTTGCGGAAGCGATAAGTGTTTGTATTTGTTTGCTGCACCTTTTGCTTCCTGTTATCAGTTTCGTGCTAAAACTCTTGAACGGCAATGGTGATAAAATCAGGTATTGTAGGAACTGATAAATAGCTTCAGGCTTTTAATTTATAGGGAAAAATCAGGTGCAGCCTGACAAAGCATCATCAAAATCAGGACTCAGGAATCAGATCAAAGAAACCGGGTTTTTACCTAATCTGTCGCCTATAACCAAGGATTTGCCCAAAAAACCCGGTTTCTGACTGTCGATTCGCCAGTCGTCAAAATCAGCAAAAGTCAGGTTTTTTGATAAATCTCTACATAGTCAGGTTTGCGATCGTACAATCAAATCTAGATATGGGTGCAGGTAATGATGAAAGAATCTCCACTTGGTTATGAATATCAGATTGGCGGTAGTCTCCCAGCAGATGCGTCGTGTTACGTGACGCGCCAAGCAGACTTGGACTTTTACGAATGTTTGAAGGCTGGTGAGTTTTGTTATGTTTTAAATTCGCGGCAAATGGGTAAATCTAGTTTGCGGGTGCGGGCTATGCAAAGATTGCAAGCTGAAGGTACTGTTTGCGCTTTTATCGATTTAACTGGGATTGGTAAGGAGGATGTAACTGCGGAAAAGTGGTATGCTGGTATTGTTAATTCTTTGGTCAGTAGCTGTCAGCTAGGCAATAAAGTTAATTGGCGGAGTTGGTGGCGCGATCGCCGGGATTTGTTTTCGCCTCTACAGCGGTTTAGTTTGTTTATTGAAGAAGTTGTTTTAGTTGAAATAAAACAAGATATTGTTATTTTTGTTGACGAGATCGATCGCGTTTTAAGCATGAATTTTTCTACGGATGAGTTTTTTGCTCTGATTCGCTGGTTTTACAATCAAAGAGTTGACAATTTTTTATACCGGCGTTTGACTTTTGCGCTGTTGGGAGTGGCGACACCGGCGGATTTGATTGCTGATAAAACTCAAACTCCTTTTAATATTGGTAAGGCGATAAATTTAGGCGGTTTTAAAATTGATGAAGTGCAGCCTTTGATTGATGGTTGGCGGGGACAAGTTGGTGATGCTGAAAGTGCGTTAGCGAAGCCCTCGCAGAGGATCGCCCAAATCCTAGATTGGACGGGCGGACAACCTTTTTTGACTCAAAAGCTGTGCAAGTTGGTGCTTGAGGAATCTGCATTGGGAAATTCGCGATCGGTTGAAGAGGTGGTGCAGTTGCGGATTGTGGAGAATTGGGAGTCTCAGGATGAGCCTGAACATTTGAAAACAATTCGCGATCGCATTTTGAGAAATCAGCAAAAAGCAGGGCAGTTATTGGGGCTTTACCAGCAAATCTTGCAGCGGGAAATAGGCACTGATGGGAGTCGCGAACAAACCGAGTTGCGCCTCTCAGGTTTGGTGGTTCTGCATCAAGGCAAATTAAAAATTTATAACCGAATTTATGCCGAGATTTTCAATCTTGAATGGGTGGATAAACAGTTGGGCAAGCTGCGCCCTTATGCGGAAAATTTTAATGCTTGGAATGCTGCCAATTTTGAGGATAATTCGCGGTTGCTGCGGGGAAATGCCCTACAAGAAGCTTTGGACTGGGCAAAAAATCAAAGTTTAAGTCCTCTGGACTACCGCTTTTTAGCGGCGGCTCAAAATTGGGAAAAGCGAGAAGTTCAACAGGCTTTAGCAGTCAAAGAAGAAGAAGGTCAGATATTAGCAGAGGCGAATGAAATTTTAGTTTTGGCTCAACAAGAAGCAAAACTAAAATTAACTCAAGCCCAGCGGAGAGCTACCCGGATTGTGGCTATCGGTTCTCTAGTTTTGGCAGTTTCTATGATCACAGCAATCTCAATCCAATTACAAGTAAAAAAAGCCCAACAGCAACTGGCAGAACAACAAGTAATCTTGCAAACTTCATTTTCTAAAGCAGCTTTGGTTTCCGATTCTTTTGAGGCGCTGCTGAAAGCATTACAAGCAGCACAACAGATCAAAGGATTAGAAAAATTAGCCAGCAATGAGACACAGATACAAGTAACGAGGGGGCTACAACAGGCAATTTATCATGTTAGAGAACGCGATCGCGCGATCGGTCATCGTGGCGCTATCAAAAGTGTAACTTTCAGTCCCGATGGCAAAATTTTTGCTTCTGCTAGCGAGGATGGTACGGTAAAACTCTGGAATGCTAGACCAGCTACATTAATATCAACCCTGACAGGACATACTGGTAGAGTTACGAGTGTGAGTTTTCATCCTAATGGCAAGATTTTGGCTTCTGGAAGTGAAGATGGTACTGTCAAGTTGTGGGATGTAACGCGCAGCACTTTAATTAAAACTATTAAGGCTCATCATAGCTGGGTGAGAAGTGTCAGTTTTAGTCCTGACGGTCAAATTTTCGCTTCCTGTAGTTCCGCTGGTTTTATCAATTTGTGGAAAACAGCAGACGCTACATTATTAAAAACTCTGAAAGCACATACCCAGATCGTTACCCATATTAGTTTTAGTCCCGATGGTAAAACTCTCGCTTCTGCAAGTTTTGATACAACCGTGAAGCTTTGGAATGTTGGCGATGGATCTCTCATAAATACTCTGGAAGATCATAAAAGTAACACCAGAAGTGTCAGTTTCAGTCCCGATGGTAAAACCTTAGCTTCTACCGATCAAGACGGCATAGTGAAACTGTGGAATGTAGTAGATGGAACTTTACTGCAAAACCTTCCAACCCATCGCAGGGCTGTCTGGAGTGCAATTTTTAGTCCAGATGGCAATACTCTAGCCACTATCAGTTCCGATAGTACAGTCAAATTGTGGAATTTAGAGGATATAAACGACAATACAACTGAACCGCAACTTCTTAAAGGACATCGTGGCAGAATTTTGAGTATTGGTTTTAGTCCAGATGGCAAAACTCTGGTTTCTGGAAGTTTTGATAGTGCAATTAAGCTCTGGAATTTAGAGGTGAGGGAACCGCAAACCATTAAAGGAAATAGCACTAATGTTCAAGCTGTAAGTTTTAGTCCCGACGGTAAGATGTTAGCTTCCGGTAGCGACGATTTTAAAATAAAGTTATGGAATAAGAAAAATGGTACTTTACTCCAAACTCTCAACGGTCATCAAGGTCTGGTGCTAAGTGTTAGTTTTAGTCCCGATGGTAATATATTAGCTTCCGGCAGTGTTGACAAAACAATTAAGTTGTGGAATGTCCAAGATGGTAGACTACTAAAAACTCTCAACGGTCATAGCGCTTGGGTGAGAAGCGTTCGCTTTAGTCCAGATGGAAAGACCTTTGTTTCTGGCAGTTCTGATAGTACGGTAAAACTTTGGAATGTAGCAGATATGAGGTTATTGCAAACCTTTAAAGAACCTCGCAGTATTGTAACCGATTTAAGTTTTAGTCCAGATGGAAGAACTCTAGCTGTGGCTTGTTCTGACGGTGATATACAGCTATTAAATTTAAAAACAACGACTTTAATGCAGAGTTTTCCCGCCCATAGCGGTTGGGTAGCTACCATTAGCTTTAGCCCAAATGGTAAAATTTTTGCTTCTGGTGGTTCGGACAGTATAGTCAAACTATGGAATGCAGAAAATGGCCGATTATTGTTCACCCTAGAAGGACATTTATCTGATATAACTAATATCAGTTTTAGTCCAGATGGCAAGACTTTAGCTTCCTCTAGCGATGACGGTACAGTGAGGATATGGAATGTAGAAAATGGTCTGGAAATATCAATTTTAGAAGGACACCTTGGCCGCGTTACCAGCGTGATGTTTAGCCCAGATGGCAAAACACTGGCTTCTAGTGGGCTTGACAATACTATCAAGTTGTGGAACTTAGAATTTGATTTAGATCATTTTATCAGGCAAGGTTGCTTGTGGTTGGAAGATTACTTTGCTTCCCATCCTGAAGAGGCGAGAAAATTTAGCAAAATATGTAAATAAATAATTTATGGCTGAGCATTTATATCGCCAATCATCCTGACGAAAGGGCGATCGCCCAAATCTGCAATTCTTAAAAAAATTGAATAATATCGTGTCCGATATACCCGATCTAAGACGTTGATGTCACCAATGGCGGGGATGGGGCGAGTTGATGGGATTATTTGTGGGTTTCATAGCAATTCCGGTTGCACTCCTCATGATGTTAACTGTCAACTGTCAACAGTCAACTGTTAACAGTTAATTTACTATTTCGATGAAGAGAGAATTTGATATCATAGATAGTTGGTGAATCCGCCTCCTACAGGATTTTAGGATGTTTATTGCACACCAATAAACTTGTGAGTTTGCAAAGACAACCTATAACTCGGATGCTGTTTTAGTAACTCCAAAATAATCGGAATCGCCCGATCGCGCGATTCCCATTCCGGCTGCAAAAACACAGGCACATTCATATCTTCAACAAAATATTTTTTGTAAAAATCAACTTCTTCGCCCGTGCTAACTACCAACTTAATTTCATTAGCTTTCTTCCAGAAATGCTCTTCTACCGGATATTTAGGATTGACGTGTTCTTTAGGAGAAAGAGTAATCCAAGCCAGCGGCGAAACATCTTGCCAATAGGCACCAGAAGTTTCAATACTCACTTGCTTGTCAGCTTGTAACAATGCTGCAACTAACTCCGGTAAATTCGAGTGGATGAAAGGTTCGCCGCCAGTAATGACAACTCTCGGCGACTGCAATTGAGCTAGCAATTGTGCGATCGACTGCGGCACCGACGGCAAACCTTTGCCACCTTTGGAGTAGCCAGTATCGCACCAAGGACACCCCACGGGACAACCTGCCAATCTAATAAAATCAACTAAAGTACCTGTCCAATAACCTTCGCCTTGAACAGTGCACTGAAAAGTTTCGTGAATCGGTAATTTTATTTGTAAATTTGATGCCAGCATTTGTCACTTTAAATTAATAATATTTGTTGAGGATTTTGATTAATTGTAATCGATCGTCGGTAATTAATATAGTTCTAGATAAAGGGGTAGGCAGAAACCGGGTTTTTCACCAAAATACTGTATCGCAGCCTTGAATACAGATAAAAACCCGGTTTCTTTGGTCTTAATAAAGTTCCCAGCAACTAGAACTCTTTAATTTTGATGTTCCGGCTGCATCATAGTCGCCCAGCGGCGTTTCAGGGCTAAAGTTAGTCCGTCAGCAATGGGGACAACACTCAGAGTAACTCTCGGATCGTTACGCAATTTGTCGTTGAAATTACGAAGGGCGAGGGTACTTGTGTCTTGTACTTGAGGATCGGCAACTCGTCCCGACCACAGAACGTTGTCAATTACTATTAAACCGCCATTGCGTACAAGTTGGAGCGATCGCTCAAAATAAGCCTCATAATTTTCTTTATCTGCGTCTATAAATGCAAAATCAAAGGTTCCGGCTTGTCCCTCGGCTATTAGTTTGTCGAGAGTATTGATTGCCGGCCCCAATTGCAAGGAAATTTTGTTTGCGACACCCGCAGCTTCCCAATAGCGTCGCGCGATCGAAGTATATTCCTCGCTGACATCGCAAGCAATAATTTTACCGTTAGGAGGCAGGGCTAAGGCTACACACAGGGAGCTATAACCAGTAAAAACGCCAACTTCTAAGGTTTTTGTCGCTCCCATAAGCTGCACCAGCATCTCCATAAACTGACCTTGTTCGGGAGCTATTTGCATCATACCCATCGGATGCTTAGCAGTTTCTTCTCGCAGTGCAGCGAGAATATCTGGCTCCCGCAGGGAAATAGATAATAGATAATCGTAAAGTTTATTTTCTAGACCAATAGTTGAGTTCGCCATCGGTTTGTCCTTCCTGCTGACTTTTGATTTGAGATTGTATGCGTGCAGTTATTGGAAATCGGATACGGTAGAGTTAATTTTAGCTATTTTGCTGTGGCTGCAGCTTGCGGTATGACCCTCTCGGTGACAAGCTGGTAATTTATTTGCTTTCACGGGCGATCGACCTTTCAATCAGTTTATCTCAGCTGCAGGCGATCGAGCTGCTCTGCAACAGAAAAGTGGAGAGAGGAGCGTTTTGACATTGCTGCGTTCTTCTCCAAGTGTAACCCTGTGAGTTATACCAGTTCAAAAAAGAATGCCACTGTAGATAAGCTGTAAACCCAGACACAATCAGTCATTACTAATTTCAAATCTTAAATTTTAAATGGTATGACTTGGGGGAAATCTGACTTTATCCGATCGCTAATCGCTAATGAATAATTATTTATAACTTAGGCAATTCTCACAGAGAAACCGTTTTATTTAACTATTATTGCTCGGCGAAAGATCGTGTATTTTTTTCAAACAAACTAGGTGTCTGGAAACTCTTGTGTCCTGGAATATTACTAATCACTAATAAACTGGGTTGAACAATAGGACGCTTTATCAACTGTCACAGCTTATTCTTCTACACCCAAAAACCTATCCACAATCAAAATAACATTCCACGATTGAGATATAGCAAGTATTTCGATAAAAAAGTCAAGTTGTTGCAACCCTTGCCTAGCACTGTTACTCATAACTAATTAACCGAGATTAATAGGACGATTACTTAACTGTCACAGTTTCTGGCTCCATATCAAAACAACCTACTCACAATCAAAATAACATTTCACAAAGGCTCTCTTTATGTACAGTTTTGCAGGTTTTGGTGCGGGTACTGGCTTATTTTTATTGTTGATTTTTGCCATTCTGCAATGGCTGCACGTCCCCGCCGGCAGTTTTATTGATTGGGTAATTGCCATTGCTATTTTTGAATGGCTGTTGCTGATAGTTACTGTTCCTTGGAATGTCCATTTTGAAGCTAAAGAAGTTTTAGCGCAAGCGGCTGAATCTACTAAAAAAAATATTGCTGTCGATCATGAACAAGTCAAATACGTTAATGTATTAGTTCGCCGATCGCTCTTTGTGGCGATCGGCCTGCATCTCGGAAGCGCGATCGTACTTTACGCCCTAGCCGCCACTGGAATTAGTGCTGTGGGCTATCTCAGTTCCGGTGCTGCACTGCTGTTAACTGTAATGCGTCCAGCTATCCGAGGTTATCAATATTTAGCCCAGCGGCTGAGAACTATCCGCAGCCAATTTTTGTACCCCCGCGAAGATATTGTCGAACTCCGCAGCCGCTTTGCAAACTTAGAATCTACAGTTACAGATTTATCCAATCAATTCAGTTTAAATAATCCGAATTCGTGGGTAGCTGTCCAAGAGCGGGAGCAACAGGCTACCACAAGAGAATTAACTAATTTATCGGCATCTCTACAATCTTTGCAAGCGAAAAATCAGGCAGAACACACTAAACTGGCAAGAGATGCAGAAAGTGCGATCGCCCAGCTTACCGACGACGGACAATTTCTCAACCACGTCCGCGAAATCATCCGCTTCTATAAAGAAGCATAAAAAAAGTCAGTAGTCATTAGTCAGTAGTCAGTAGTCATTAGTCATTAGTCATTATTCATTTTAGCCTGAGCGAAGCCGAAGGCTAGTCATTGGTCATTTTAGCCTGAGCGAAGCCGAAGGCTAGTTATTAGTCATTGGTCATTAGTGCTTTCCCCTCCGAGCGAACGTCCAATGTCCGAACGTCCCCGATCGGGAACGTCATTAGTCATTAGTCATTTTCGCAATTTCCAATTACGAATTCCCGATTACCAATGACTAATGACTAATTCTCTATCTTTAGATAGATGCCATATACTCGCCCGGTGTAAATTTTTGAATAAAAACACCATTAAATCTGTCTTGAGGAAGACGGAATAAGTGTATTATAGATAACAGCAATTTTGAGGAAACTATAACCAAAGATAGTTTGTTAATGAGTTAGCTTAAGCTTAATATTAAACTATAAGCGAAAGACCTTTTTGAAAAGATAACTCAGGAAAAAATCATGACTAATCGCCAACCAACACCGCCCGAGAGTGAAATTAGCAAATCAACACCAACCGACAAAGAAATCGAAGCTAATATGGAAGCCCCCCACTACGACAGGGGCATTACTCCTGCTGAGACAGCAGCGCGCCAAGAACGCGAAGGTGCTAACTTCATGCACGCAACCACCGAAGCAAAGCAGAAAAGCGCCAAAACAGACGACCAAACCGATAACGAAAGCATTAACACTACAGATGGTTATACAGTAGACCAAGAAGGTCTGGTTAACAATTACGCGATCGAACCGGAAATGTACATCAACGAACCGGGCGATTTGAAAGCAAAAGAAGAAGCCGAAGCAGCAGAACGCGCTCGAATTCTTGCGGAAATCAAAGATAAAAAAGGCGAGGAAGGAAAACTGACAGAAGAAGCAGACACCCGTCACAAAGGGCCAGGAATTATCTAGATTGTCTGGTTGATAGTTGCACCTCAGCGCGCGAGGTAGCAACTCGAAAGGGCGCGGATTTTTTTAGATACGGGAAAGGTCGATCGACCTTTCCCCTAAAATCCGGGCCCTATTTTGCTTGAGAATGCTGTGACATATATCCCGATGCCTAAAAATTACTCAAGCCCTAACATTTTGCCTCAGCCAATTAAACTTTGCCTGAGCTAGGGCTAAATTTTGCATAATGCTAGGATTGATATCCTCGCGCTCTAATTCTGGTTGATCAAATTCTTCTATATTGCGCCCATATTCTATATGTCTAATTGTACCGCGCATCCTGTCTGCCAAACAGAGCGAAATTCCATAATAAAAACGGGAAGCAAAACCCATATCTTGTTCGAGTTTGACTACTAACTGCCGCCGGGGAATTGCCAGCAAGTGAGTTTTTTCGATCGCCTTTACCGTAGCCAAAGGAGGGCGAGCATCAATAAAAGAAACTTCTCCCACAAGTTCACCGCTAGCTATTCTAGCGAGTTCTTTCGTCTCTTGGGCTTCGATCGAAACGCTCAAACTCCCTTCCAAAACAATATATAACGCATCTATCTGTCTCCCTTCAAAAATCAAAATCCCGCCCGCATCGAGAACTTCCCTTTTACCTTTTTGGATGATCCAGTCAATATCATCATTATTTAACTGGCTCAAAATAAAAAGTGCTTTTTTTCTGCTGCTGCTGTGTGGCATAAATTTAGCTCCCGATCGCTTCTTTATATAATCATCTTTCGTCTGCTCGTTACCAGTCGGAGCGACAGTAATGCAGATCCGGATGAAGAGCCTTTCTTTACCTCTGCGCCTCGGGATAGAAAAAATTGTGGCAGATGTTTAAGTTATTAAATTTTCGTTCCCAATCGCTGAGGCATCGCGTTGAATAATTAATCTTTCAATAATAGCATTTGTTGAATAAATTTTTTGAACTCGATCGGCATTCACAACAGATTGCAAATTTCTTGTCTGACAACCGATCGGGTTCGCCCCACAGCTTTCTTTGGGGATGGGGCGCCCGAAACAATTCTCAGCGCCCCGTTTAGCTCGCTAAATCAATCGCAAATCAGGATAGCCGGCCAACATATCATCAGCAGTGAGAGTGTCGCCGCTAGCTTGAGGAGTCCACAGCACCTCAACCGCCAGCAACTGCTCGCTCGATACTCCACCAATCTGGCGCAAAGCTTGGCGCAAATCTTCAGAGTTTTTCACCGAGGGCAATTCCAATTTGCCTTGAGTACCGACAATCACCGTCACCACAATAAATTCACCGGGAGCGGAATTCAAATCGGAAGTAACCAGCGCGCCGTTTTCCTGCAAACCAGGCAAGATATTGCTGCTCCCTGCCTGCCGGAGCTGATTGTTATAATTCGAGAGCGTTTCTTCAGAAAACTTACTGCGTTCTGCCAAAGAAAACTGGTTAAATTTAGCTTCGGCTGCTTCCAAGCGAGTTTGCATAGATTCAGCGCCCGCGTAAACCCAGTATTCAGGATGGCGCAGCATCGCCAGAGTAGATTCTTGCAGCACTTGAGCGCGACCGACTGCTGTATCGGTATCCGCTGTGCGCGCTAGGGAGTCGAGTTCGGCTTGCAAACTGCGGGCCTCTGCTAACAAACCCACTTGCAAGCGGGCCACAGATACCGTGGTGCTAGAAACGCTGTTGCCGAGTTCGTCAGTTCCACCCCGGGCGCTGCGGAAGCTTTGCACCAGAAAATTGGCGATCGAAATAAAAATCAAAATCGAGAACAGGCCGCCAAATCCGCCGCCAAATCCAAAAAACGGCAGCAAGAACGGGAAACCAAATCCACCGCCAAATCCGCCACCATAGCCGCCAGGGTAGTAACCCCCTCCAGACGGCGCGCGACTGGGAGATGAATAACTGCGCGCGGGCGCTCCAAAAGATCCGCCGCCCATACGTCCTCCGCTGCGAGCAGCCAGGGCTCCGTCAGCGTTACTGAGGGCTAGCGTCACTACCAGACCGATCGCAAATAGTGATTTCAAAAGCGGTTTGATCATCTTTGTAATTAGTTGCTTGTACATAACACCGTTACTATTCGATACATTTATAATTTACAATCTATTCTTGCGGATGGGCAACGCGGTTGTAGGGGTGAACGGTGCGAGATATCCGTACTAGCCGAACTCTCCATCGCTAGAACTCTGTCGGGGAACGACAAAGGCTAGAGAGAGTATAGATCACTAAAGTCCTTACTACGAACCACGGACGCGGATTTTACAGAACTTTACGTAGTTTCAGGGCGATCGACAAACAATAAGCTTTAGACTTTTAAAGAAATGCCCCCAGTCCTAGAAACCAGGACTTTATCCACCGTAAAAAATATTATGTTTCCAACCCACCGCCCCCGCCGCCTCCGCAACCATCCCCAACTCCGCCGGATGGTACGCGAAAATATCTTGACAACCAGCGATTTAATTTACCCTCTATTTGCCGTACCGGGGGAAGCTGTTGCCAAAGAAGTTACATCAATGCCCGGAGTTTACCAGCTATCGGTAGACAAAATCGTAGAAGAAGCAAAAGAAGTTTACGACCTTGGCATTCCCGCGATTATTTTATTCGGTATTCCTGCAGACAAAGATACAGATGCGACTGGTGCTTGGCACGACTGCGGCATCGTCCAACAAGCTACCGCAGCAGTGAAAGCCGCCGTACCCGATTTAATTGTCATGGTTGATACTTGTCTGTGCGAATATACCAGTCACGGTCACTGCGGCTATTTGGAAGTCGGAGATTTAAGCGGCCGAGTTTTGAACGATCCCACACTAGAATTGCTCAAAAAAACCGCCGTTGCTCAAGCTAGGGCGGGTGCAGATATTATTGCACCTTCGGGAATGATGGACGGTTTTGTCGGAGCAATTCGCGAAGGATTGGACAGTGCCGGATTTGAAGATGTTCCTATCATGTCTTACGCGGCAAAATATGCCTCAGCTTATTATGGCCCGTTCCGGGATGCGGCGGATTCTGCTCCTCAATTTGGCGATCGGCGCACCTACCAAATGGATCCCGGAAACGGCAGCGAAGCTCTCAAAGAAATTGCTCTCGACATTGCCGAAGGCGCGGATATGCTGATGGTTAAACCGGCTTTAGCATACATGGACATCATCTGGCGCGTCAAGGAAGCAACTAACCTACCAGTTGCGGCTTACAACGTTTCTGGAGAATATGCGATGGTGAAAGCCGCCGCCCTCAACGGTTGGATTGATGAAGAAAGAGTAGTGATGGAAACCTTGACAGGATTTAAGCGTGCTGGTGCTGATTTGATCTTGACTTATCACGCCAAAGATGCGGCCCGCTGGCTGCAAAACTGAGCCCTACCTAATGCCCCAATACGTTTGGAGTCGGAATAACGGGCGGTTGAAACCGCCTCAGCGTCAAACCAAACCCATGCTAAGCGGGTTGAAGAAAACGAGGTAAAAATTATGCGCTCATCTTCTTCAGTCCGCAGAGGCAGACTTTGCTTGAGAAGCAGCGGTTTCAACCGCCGTCCGACTTTTTTCACAAGATTTACACAAAATAGTATTAATAATCACCGAAATTAGTTAGACAATATGTATGAATAACAATAGTTTTGTAAATCGGGAATTTAATTGTCGATAGTTCCCCAACAAAATCAACTATACCGGTTAAGGCAGTAAAAGTAACAGAGTTTAGATAAAACTTAAAGGCACATTGAGCATGACATCAACCAGTAGGGATTCCAGTCACATTCAATTTTGCATAGAGCGCGATCGCGCGGACATCGTACAAATCCAAGAACTATTTAAAGCAGCCGCCTTTTGGGCGAGGGAACGCAAGATAGAAGATTGGGAAATTGCGATCGCCAATAGCGAACCAGTGGTAACAGTTTGGGATTCCTCGCGGGCGATCGGCTTTGCTAGAGCCACATCCGACGGCATCTATCGAGCCACCATCTGGGATGTCGCCATTCACCCAGATTACCAAGGTGCAGGACTAGGCCGCAAATTAGTCCAAACCGTCTTGAGTCATCCTCGGATGTGCCGAGTAGAGCGAGTTTACTTGATGACAACCTACAAACAAAGCTTCTACGAGCGCATCGGTTTTCAGCCCAACGCCAGCACCACAATGGTACTTGAAAATCAGCTTTTAGACGAGAATATCGAATTAGAAATTGGCAAGGGCGAATTGCTAATTTCTAATTGTTAAACAAGCACAAAAGTTACACCAAAATCTCTAAATAGTATGGCGTGCAATGCACACCATACTATTTACAAATAATTTACCTCTTCCCTCCCTCCATTAAATCCATTACACAATCCGTTTCCTTCTTCCTGATGACTAATGACTAATGACTAATGACTACTGACTACTGACTAATGACTACTGACTACTGACTACTGACTACTGACTACTGACTACTGACTACTGACTAATGACTACTGACTACTGACTTCTTCACAAAGTTGCCAAAGGAATAGAACACTGAGTGCGATTAAAATTCGACTCTTCAGACTCAGAAGGCACAGCTAGAACCTCCAACTTTCCATTCATCAAACTTAACAAAGTCTGATTCATCAATAACCTCATGCCAGAAGACACCTTAGAATTATCGCTGTTGTTATTAGCATCCGACACCAAATCGTGTTTTAGCAAATCCCAAGACTCGCTCCAAGCACTAATTGAACGCTGATCGTCCACCCAAATATGAACGCATCCAGATTCCGGCGAACAATGGGCCGAAACAGAAATACTCCCCTCATCCATCTGAGCAATAGCAGTATCTACCAAATTAATTAAAACTTGCCGAAACCTGGGCAAATCTGCCAATACATAAATCCCCGGATCGGGCGGCAATATCTCCAAACGAATGCTGCGATTAGCAGCTTGCAAGTAAGTTAAATCATCAACTTCATCAAACACCTTAGCTAACTGAATCGGCTCAATATCCATCGTGTCAGTGCCGTGTTCAGTTTTAGCAACAGAGATAATTTCATCTATCAATTTCACCAGCTTGAGTGCTGCAACGTGAGCTTGTTCGACAAACTCTCGTTCCTCTGCAGGATCGTCGCACAAATCCGACAGAATTAATTGCAGCGTACCAATCATAGTGCTCAGGGGCGATCGCAACTCGTGAGAAGTTCGAGCCAAAAAGCCCCCCTTAAATAGACTCATCTCCGATGCCATCTGATAAGCCAATTGAGTTTGCTTCAGTTGCTCAGCCAAGGCATCAAACTTCTCTAAGTTAATTTCTTGAGGAGTTGGCGGCATAGGGGACACAGGTTCTGGCTGTTGCGAGCTTTTTTGTCGCCCGCGCCAAATCAAACTGCTTCCCCAACCCAGTCCTAATCCCATACCTAAATATATCAAGTCGCTCCAGCCGATCGGCGCCATATTGCTTTGCCTAGGAGTTTAGCTTTTAGCATTTTAGCTCGATCGCGCCCTGTCGCAAGATTTCCCAATCACCACCAGTCCATTTCGCCACAGTCGAAGGCAAACTCGAAGCTGTTGTTGCTGTTGTTAATTCAGCAGCAACTAATGTCAAGACTTCGGGAAACTGCGCTTCTATTTCTGCCACCGACGACCGAGGCGCTTGGCCGGATAGATTAGCACTGGTAGTAGCCAAAGGGCCTGTCTGCTCTAAAATCTTGAGGGCGAGGCGAAAATTAGGCACTCGTACTCCGATTGTAGTGCGATCGATCGCATTCATCGCCCGTGGCACCAGTGGCGAAGCCGGCAGCACCAAAGTTAGCGCCCCAGGCCAATAGGATTGGGCCACTTGCTGCCACAATGTTAATTCTGCCGGACTCCCCTGCACGTAGGGCCACAAAGCTTGGGGCGATGCTGCCATCAAAATCAGCGGCTTGTCTTGACTGCGCTGTTTAGCTGCAAAAATCAACTCCGCGCGATCGGGCCGCGCCGCCAAAGCGGGTACAGTATCAGTAGGAAAACTGACAATATAATCTCCTGAAATTGCCCCTTGAATCAAGGAGTCGATCGAAACTTGAGTCATCCGATTTTAGAGGGTAGATTTTAGAGGGTAAAATTGCGCCGCCATTTTCTTTAAAAAATTTTAGTGGCTTTTCTCCATATTATTTTCCAACAATTTACGGAAATCGCACAATTGCTCTTCACCGCTGAATGCACGCTTGGGAACTATAATACACTGCATATTTGACACAGGATAGAGAGACGGCATCGGATAAATCATGAATAAACTGCTAGTTTCGACAAAAAGTGTAAAAGCTTCCCATTTAAAAGTTTCTTGCCAAGTAGGAGTATTAACTATCAGCCGTTCTTCTATCACTTCCACAGTCATAGTTTCTCCCTCGTTCGTCGAATTCTTGAGAATTGGCGCCTTTATCTCTACGCCTGTTACGGGCTTCTCTCTATCTATATATTCTCTATATTCTATATCTATGTCTGTTGTGCTTGTTTTTACAAAAATTTTGCACAAAACAGGCATGACCACCAAAGAAATGCCCACCACTAAAAAGCCCTTCTCTTGACAAACTATTCCCAGGACAAGAAAAAACAACCCTGTTAGAAATACCCACTTATGAATGGAGCGCTTTCTCGATTCTTCCGAATTTGAGTATTTTTTTAAATCCACCCCAATAACTTCGTTGCGATCGCTAGAATTAAGTTGAAAGTCTAACTTCATTACTTTCTATCTAACTATTAAGAACTGGAACAATCTTGCTGCATAGAAATTCTCTCAACGCTTGATGCTGCTCTGGTTTAAAGGCACGTTTTGGGAAAAAATGCTGGGAGTCGGAAAAATAGATAATGAACAAATTTTCGGTTTCTGAAAAATGCGAGTAAAATTGCCACTTGAGTTTGAGACTAACTTTAGCAGTTTCCAACTCCAGTCCAGATTCAGTCACTTGGAGAGTAACCAAGTCGTGCCAAATATTAGTTTTCTGTATCCAACTACGGAGGTGAAAGATGCCAAAAAATTCAAATATCCAATAAAGCAGTTGGCCAATTGTCCACATTAAAAACCAAGGAAAAAAATAGGACGCTGGAATTCCAGGTTTGAACCAAAGTCTAATCTGTAAGAAAATTACAGGCCAAAATAAACCCAGATCGCGCGACATGATATTACGCCGCTCTACGAACTTCACCAGAGGGATATAGCAGATGCTAAAACCGATAATGAAATAACCCCATAGGGGATTTAAACCTACCAGAATATAGGCAATTCCTCCCGCCGCAATAACTACAGCCCGAGTCCACAACTCGAATTTCGAGAAAGGCACTAATTTCGTGGAAATTCTACTCGCTTCTAAATATTCTTTGAAAGTAAACTGGTATTGCAGCCTCACCGTGATACCTCTGACTGAGCGCGATCGCAGTTTTTACGCCAACTATATCTCAAAATCCAGCAAGCAGAGTCTAGCAATTCTATCTTTCCTGGGCTTGTTCCCTAAAGACGATAGGCTAGAGCAAACCGATCGATTCCCGCTAAATCAGAAAATATCTGAACTTGACCATAACTCCCGTGACTTTGCAGCATCTGTGCTATTTGCTCAGCTTGTCCCGCCATCATCTCCACCAACCAAACTCCCCCAGATTCTAAATAATCGGGAGCCGTTTCTACCAAATGCCGGATGCAATCTAAGCCATCAAAACCGCCGTCTAAGGCTAGGTGAGGTTCGTGCTTCAAAACTTCCGGTTGCAGAGTCAGCACGGTGCTGCTGGGAATGTAAGGCGGGTTAGACACCATGCCGCTAACTTTGCCCTTCAGAAATTCTAGGGGTTCCCACCACAAACCTTGATAAAAATTAACTCGCGAGCCAAAACCCAAATTTTCAGCATTTTGTCGAGCCACTGCCAAAGCTTCCGAACTGCAATCTACTGCATAAACTGTAGCATTTGTCAACTCCGAAGCTAGACCGATCGCGATCGCCCCGCTACCCGTACCCAAATCCACCCAATGGGATTTTGGATCGATTGAACAACTTTTAACAGCATCCACAGCCAAATCGATCAGCAATTCCGTTTCAGGACGAGGAATTAGCACCGCCGGCGTTACTTTCAGCGAAAAATTCCGCCAATGTGCGACTCCCGTCAAATACTGCACAGGCACCCGTTCCTGCAAGCGCTGCTCCCACAATAGATCGAGTTCAGGTAAAGACAACTTTAATTCAATTTTTGGCAAATCTTTAAACGACTCCAAACGCAGAGCCAATTTATCCAAACCTGCCAGCTCTTGCAGCAGCCAGTCGAGTTCTGAATTGGGAATGTCACAGGCGATCGCCTCCGTCTTAGCTTGATTCACCCACTGCCACAACTCTAAACCAGAAACAAATATCAGATTTTTTAGTAATTGAGAATTAGTCATTTGTTATTTGTTATTGGTTGTTGGTTATTGGTTGTTGGTTGTTGGTTATTGGTTGTTAATTGCTAGTTGCTAGTTATTGGTTATTTGCGATTGGCTGTTTTTTATTGGTTGTTAGTTATTAGTTGTTAGTTATTAGTTGTTGGTTATTAATTATTGATTATTGGTTATTGATTATTGGTTATTAGTCATCTTGCCCGCTCGCGAAGTCGAAGGGTAGTCATTGGTCATTAGTCATTTGGAATTGGTAAATAGTAGGTTGAGTCGAGCAGTCCAACCTACTAACTCAGTCCTGAATGCAAAACCTAATTATGTAGGGTTCGATTCACACCGCACCTTACCACTATTATCAGTAGTGCCTAAAACCACTTCTTGCGTAAATTCTGTCTGTAACTAATGACTACTGACTAATGACTACTGACTAATGACTACTGACCAATGACTAACAGTTAGCGAGTCGGTCGAGCTGGAGCCGGAGAGGCTGGAGCCGGAGAGGCTGGGGCCACCTGTGGATTTTGGCCAGCACCGGCGGGTTGGAGCGATCGCACAAATTCCAGCGACTCCCGCGACGGCACCAAAATCATTTGGGTCAAAAACTGGTCGTTTTCAGTACGCAGAGCTTCCAAAACGCTTTCCAAGTTCACAACCTCAATCTTAATCGAGGTCGTTATGTTGGGTTGCTGCTGCTTAAAACGCTCCACCATTCCCAGCAATTCTTCCTTATTAAAAAATAAAGGAATCACCTCTTGCTGGCCCCGTTGAATCGTCAAATAACCATTTTCCGCGCCCCCTCTGGCCAAAAACAGAGGTACACCGTTGAATTCGTTAACTTGTTGCCCAGTCTGCTGAAGTACAGTTTTAGCCGACTGCACCTGCTGCGGAGCCGGCACAAAAGCAAACTGCACCTGATCCGGCTTGCCTTTATTGGCTTGAGTGATTTGATAAATTTCCCCCAGCGACACCGGCATCACGCGCACCGATGCAGCCAACTGAGGATTTCTGGTTTTGAGCTGATCGACAAAAGCTTGAGCATCTTTCTGGCTGATAAAAATTCCCGCCACCGAAGCATTGCCAGTTTGACCTTGACCTTGTTTGGGTACAGAAGCGATCAGGGGCGCACCTTGAGCATCTGTAATTGTAAATACCGGCACCGATCGCAATTTTTCCAAAATTTGTGGTTCGGGAATTGCCAGTGCAGACATCTTACCCATTGGCTGCGGCCCGAGCAGAGCGCAGCCGACAATTCCCAATATTGCGCCGAAACGAACTAATGATTTCATGTTTTTCCACCAGGAGCAGTTCTGAAACACATTAACGCAAAGACTGACACCTTGACACGATCGGCAAAAACTGCCTCAATCTTTTTACATTTTGACTAAATGTAAAACTCAGAGACTGTTTCTGTTTCAATCTATCTATTATTTAACATTGTGCGATCGGGATGACAGGATTTGAACCTGCGACATCCTGCTCCCAAAGCAGGCGCGCTACCAAGCTGCGCTACATCCCGTTGTGATAGTTAGCTATCCTTTAACTATTAACACACAACACCCTCAGTTTGTCAAGCTTTTTTTTATTTTAGCTTTGGGTGCTGGGCCGAAGTTACCTTCAGTTTTTGCTATGTGACAATAGTTGCACCACTTCAAAGCAGCCATGCTGCGAAACATCTGGAGCGTAAATGACCCCGCCCAAACACGGATACAGTTTCCCGCAGGGTTCTCGCGAACAGGTAAAAATTTGAGACTAAAGTTCCTGCTTTGGTGATTCACCCAGCAGCAAGCAAATCTCCAATACCCGAATCGACTTACCGCAGCGCAGGGGGCGAGGAGGTGTTAGCAGCGTCGATATTGAATGCTGGACTTTGCTCTCAAAAAATCAACGCCGATTTGCACCTGACTGGCTAATCTGGATACCAAAACATACCTTTAATCCCCTCCGGATCGGACATAAAGCCCAAATTTCGGTAAAAATCCACCACTTGAGGGTCAGCAAATAAAGTAATGTTGCTGATATCTTCACTGCGGAGTTTTTTAATGATGTATTGCATCAGCGCTTTGCCCATGCCTTTACCCTGGTAGTCAGGATGAACTACCACATCCCAAAGCGTGGCATTAAAAGCATGGTCTGAAGTCGCTCTGGCGAAACCCACCAGCCGTCGCTGGTTGCCACGCATCTCCCACATAGAGACGACTAGGAAGCTGTGCTGAATAGCTTTTTTGACTTTACGCAGGGGACGGCGAGACCAACCCACTGCATTACAAAGTTCTTCGAGTTCGTAGAGATCGATGTCCCGATCGCAACTGAAAAAGATGCGAGCATTGCCACTGGCGGGTTTGCGAAATGTTGGGGAAAGCGGATCGCCTAACCCGACGGCCACATCTTCCTCAAATTCCGCTGTTTGGGATACAGAGGCAGACTCAGGACTACTAAATAAGTTTTTCCAAAAACCCATGCAGGCGCGGTTGAGGTAGTAGAAGTTGGACTACGTGAAAGAAAACCCGACAGACAAACCCACTCCGAGTGGCGTGGGATAAATTACGGGTAGCCTTTTGAGCAACAGTTTACGGTAAACTCATCTTACGCCGAAAGCAGCGATTTGTCGTCTAACATTGAGTCTGAGCTTTTTTTGATTCTCGTCAAGTTAGGGAGAAATGTTCTGCAAGCCTGTGCTCGAACAATCCGCTCTTAAGGTAAAATTTGTTGCTGGCTCACGACAGAGGCATTTTGGGAATTGCTTCTTTTAAGTGCTGCCGATCGCGCCGGAACTTATACGCTGGCTGGGAAATACGACCCGAAGATCGCAACCGTGACCTTCTGGTAATACATTCTCACACAGATTTTACCCACCCAACAACGGATATCGTGCCACTTACGACCGTCGTGGAGAGATAGAAATTTTAGACAAGAGTTCCAACTCCCAGATTCATCTGTGGAGTAAATCTACAATCTAAAATCTACTGACCTCTGGTTTTAGTTTAGAGGCGATCGCAATTTAAGTCCGATCGTCAAATCGAAAATCCCATTGCCATAAGGCATGGGAGAGCAAATACCTAGTATATCTCCCGCACCTTCCCCTCAATTATGGCTTCGGGTTTAAAACCATCTACCCTAGAACTTCTCAAGCGCTTTAACCGAGCGTTTCCACAGTTTTACGAGCAATTTGTCAGCAGCGAAATCCAACTGCAAAACCTCAAATTAGCTTATCAGCTTTACAAAACTCGGCAAGCAGTCATCGAAATCAGAGCCGAAGGTAATAAAAGTGCCCTGCATTTTGCTTACCGGAACCAATCTTTTCTCCTGAGCGACATTTTTGGAGTATTGGCGGCCTACGGGCTGACCATTCACAGTCTGAGTCTGTACGGTCAAATTTACCCGCCAATGCTGGTATTTATCAAATTGGTAGTATCTCGCGGCGGCAAGGTGCTGGCAGATAAAACAGCAGAAAATGTCTGCAGGGCAGTTCGAGAGGCCTTGGCTGGCCATTTTGAGGTTGAAGAGATGTTGGCTGTGGAATTTAATCTAGACGCGGGTTTGGAGGATGTGGCAACTGAATTTTACGTCGATCCGGTTTTCCACTTGCCAGCTTTGCTGATAGAAGCTGATAATCAGCCTGGACTTTTTTACAAAGTTATGTATGCCATCTGGCAAGAGGATTTGTTGGTGGTAAATGCTAATTTGCTGGTTTGGCGGGGGCGAACTCGCCTGATTCTCTACTTGTTGGGGCCCAATGAAAGTTTAATTCCTGAGTATCTGGGCCAGAAAATCGCTGAGGGGGTCAGACAAAGATTGCTGGGCGAGCGATTTTAGGTGGTTGGCAGCGGGCAGTTGACTGTTGGCAGTTGTAGTTGGCGATCGATCTGTTCTTGAGCGTTGATTTCGGGATAGGATAAATGTATGGCAACCATCGACATCCTAGGGGTTCGGCACGCTTGCGATCTGACGGCTCCGACTGCAACTTCTCCGGTTCTGGTATTTGTCCACGGCTGGCTGTTAAGCCGCCGCTACTGGCAACCTGTGACCGATCGCTTGGCACCAAACTATCAGTGCTTGACCTACGATTTGCGCGGGTTTGGCGATTCTCAACCGGACGGCGACGGCCATCCGGGGCCTTCGGAACCGCTCGATTCCTGCTACACTCCCGCAGCTTACGCTCGCGATTTGGAAATTTTACTCGAAAAACTAGATATTTCTAATGCTTGGTTGGTGGGGCACTCTCTCGGCGGTACGATCGCTCTTTGGGCCGCCAGTCAATTGTCCGATCGCGTTAAAGGTGTCGTCTGCATCAATGCAGGCGGTGGCATCTATCTAAAGGAAGAATTCGAGCGCTTTCGAGCGGTCGGCAAGCAGCTAGTAAAAATGCGTCCCCGCTGGCTGTCTCACTTGCCGCTAGCAGATTTCGTGTTTGCCCGCGATTCTGTGGCAAGATCGATCGGCAGATGTTGGGGAAGGCAGCGCTTGATAGATTTCGTGGCAGCCAATCCTGACGCAGCTTTGCGGGCTTTGTTGGACTCCACCACAGAAGCGGAGATTCACCTCTTGCCGCAAATAGTGTCCCAACTCAAGCAGCCTGTTTATTTTATTGCCGGCAGTAAAGACAAAATTATGGAACCAAAATACGTGCTGCATTTGGCTAGCTTTCACTGGATGTTCCAAGGTTGCGGCGAGAATGTCCTTCAGATTGATAGCGGTCATTTGGCAATGGTGGAACAGCCGGATGCAGTGGCTAGTTACTTGCAAAATATTCTTCACGAACACGCTTAAAGGGCATGGGGCATGGAGCATGGGGCATCGGCCAAACAGGGCATGGGCATCGGCCAAACAGGGCATGGGGCATGGGAGGTTATTGGTAACTAATAACCAATAACCAATAACCAATAACCAATAGCCAATAACCAATAGCCAATAGCCAATAACCAGTAACCAATAACCAATAACCAGTAACCAATAACCAATAACCAGTAACCAATAACTACTGCCTTCTTCCTTAACCTAAAATCTGTTATGTTTAAATAAGTAACTCTGCCCGATCGCCCTCTCGACAGAGATTCTCAATCAATAGTGGCTTTCAACTCTAAATTGTAATTCTACTTAAATATCTGTGCGCGTTAACCTCACCGATCGGCAACAACACATCCTTTGGGCAACGGTTCGCCACTACATAGCTACAGCGGAACCCGTTGGCTCAAAAGCTTTGGTTGACGAATTCAACCTCAGCGTCAGCCCAGCTACAATTCGCAATGCTATGGGGACTCTCGAAAAAGCTGGACTGCTATATCAGCCCCACACTTCGGCCGGACGAATCCCCTCTGACTCCGGCTACAGAATTTATGTAGACCAGTTGATTCAGCCCTCTGATACCCTCGCCCGCAAGGTGGAACAGGTACTAGACCAGCTCAACTGGTCAGACGGCCGCATGGATGCCGCACTCCGCGGCGCTGCTCAAATCCTGGCAACTATCAGCGGCTACATTGCCATGATCACGATACCGCAAACCAATACGGCTTGCTTGCGCCACTTGCAACTGGTGCAGCTAGAGGCGGGAAAGGTGATGCTGATCGTGGTGACTGATGTTTACGAAACTCATTCGGTGTTGGTGCAGTTACCCAAGCACGCAGATGGTAGCTGGCCAGATGAGGCAATTGTCGATCGCCAATTGCAGATTTTGTCAAATTTTTTGAACACCAAGCTGCGGGGGCGATCGATCTCGGAACTCTCAACTGTAGACTGGAGCGAGTTAGATCGAGACTTTGAACTCTACGCAGAATGGATGGAAACCATGCTGGCTGCTTTGAGCAGCCGCCAAAGCAATCCCACCTACACGCGAATTCTGATTGGCGGTTTGGCAGAAGCCCTGCGCTTGCCTGAGTTTTCGCAGTTGCAGCAAGTGCAAACCCTGGTGCAATTGCTCGAACAAGAGCAGGAACTGCTTTGGCCTTTGATTTTTGAATCGCCGGATTTGGAGAAGTCAGGGAAGCGGGTAACGGTGCGTATTGGCTCGGAAAATTCCTTAGAACCAATTCGCGGCTGTACTCTGATTTCTTCGATTTACCGCCGGGGATCGGTGCCGGTGGGTAGTGTTGGGGTTTTGGGGCCGACGCGGATGGTTTACGAAAATGCGATCGCGGTGGTGGAAGCTGCAGCAGATTATTTGTCGGAAGCTATGGGCGGAAATCGAGTTAATTTTCCAGAAGGATAAGCTGTGACGGCATTTGAATTTAATTTTGGGGCGGGCTAAGAGTGCCCGCCCGACTCATGGTTTCGAGAAATAGGGTTTTGAAAGTTAGATCCCACATTCGGCACCCTCAATTGTTGCTCGTTACGAATAAGAGCCTGGTAATGCAGATAGGCAAGGCTCTGCTTCTCTTTACCTCGCGGCTTGTGGAAAGAGAAAAGCGCGGCCGATGTTTAAGTTATTAAATTTTTGTTCCTTAGATCCCACATTCGACACCATCAACTGTTACGTTCGGTTTTTACGGTTTTAGATATAGCATTTAAGCTATAAATTATACTTTAAACCGTATATTTACGCAAATAAATCGGGAATAAGCCCGATCGCTCGCTGAAACAATCGATTATTCTCGGTGATTGTACTGTGAAACAGCCAGGGTAAGGAATATGGGTTAATACCTTGTTAGATGCACGCTAATGCGATCGCCCCAAGTTGAAGTAATTTGGTTTTTTTTGTGCCCTAAAGCCGCTTGCAACATCGAAACAACCGGGGTTGATTGACAAAAAATCTTGGCTTTCAGGTTCTGGTTGGGCCAAGAAACTAAACCACTCGCGCTTCACGAGAGATTTTTATTCTAAAAAACGGGGTTTCTGCCTCCCTGGGTCGATCGCAAACAGTGAGGATTTGCAGGCGATTAAGAGCTCGATAGCTTAGTTTCTCGCTGGGAGATGGCAAGTGGGGCGATCGCACCTTGGCGATCCAAAAATTAAGGAAACTGGACAGACAATGCTAGGGAGGCACAAGTCAGTAAAATTTCCAAATATTAAGACATTTTAGAGAGTTCGTCAAAAACAACTAAAAAAGATTAGTGTTGATATGAAAGCTATATTTCTTTTGGAAATAGCTCTGGTTAGACAAATGCAAATAACTTGCAGTAAATTTAGCTTGATTGCGGCTCCATCAAAGATTTAAACGCTGAGTTAAGATCGAAACTCAATTTAGGGAATTTTCTTTTAGCATTCAATGAAATCGACCGATCAAACTAAGAATACCTTTGCAATTACAACGCCTCTGTACTATGTAAACGATTTACCTCACGTTGGCAGCGCTTACACGACTATGGCCGCAGATGCCCTAGCCAGATTTGAGCGGCTGCGGGGCAAATCGGTCTTGATGATTACTGGGACTGACGAACACGGGCAGAAAATTCAGCGCACCGCCGAAAGTTTGGGACGATCGCCCCAAGCTCACTGCGACTTAGTAGTTCCGGCCTTTGAAACTCTGTGGGAACAACTCTCTATCCAGTACGATCGCTTCATCCGCACAACTTCGCGCCGCCACGAGTACATTGTCAAAGAATTTTTCCAGCGCGTCTGGAACTCCGGCGACATCTACTTGAACCAGCAACAAGGCTGGTACTGCGTCTCCTGCGAAGAATTTAAAGATGAGCGGGATTTGTTACCGGGAAATCGGTGTTCCGTCCACACCAGCAAGGAAGTTGAGTGGCGCGACGAAGAAAACTACTTTTTTCGCCTGTCGCGATATCAAGACCAACTGCTGGCCTTGTACGCAGAACGTCCAGACTTCATCGCGCCGGAAAGTCGGCGCAATGAAGTTCTCAGCTTCGTCAACTCCGGCCTGCAAGACTTTTCGATTTCGAGAGTTAATCTCGCGTGGGGCCTACCAATACCGGTTGATTCGAGTCACACTATTTACGTCTGGTTTGACGCTTTGCTGGGATATGTCACAGCCTTGCTAGATCCGGACAGCGATCCGATGTTAGAGAATGCTTTATCTAAATGGTGGCCGATTGACCTGCACTTGATCGGCAAAGATATTCTCCGGTTTCATGCAGTTTACTGGCCGGCAATGCTAATGTCAGCGGGTTTGTCAGTGCCGGGGCGCGTCTTCGCTCACGGTTTTTTGACCAAAGACGGCAAAAAAATGGGGAAATCGGAGGGCAATACTTTAAACCCAGTTGAATTGGTAAATAAATACGGCGCTGATGCAGTGCGTTACTATTTCCTCAAAGAAATTGAGTTCGGAGAAGACGGCGATTTTAATGAAACTCGGTTTATCAATATATTGAATGCTGAGCTAGCAAACGATTTGGGAAATTTGCTCAACCGCACCTTAAACATGGCTCGCAAATATTGCGGAGGCTTAGTGCCAAATGTATCAGCAGATAACATTTCCGGCGACAACCTTCTCAAGAGTATGAGCCTGGATTTGGGCGATCGAGTCGCGGGTTTTTACGAAGAATTGGCTTTTAGCAAGGCTTGCGAAGCTGTACTTGCATTAGTGAGAGCCGGGAACAAGTTTATTGACGTACAAGCACCTTGGAGTTTGTACAAGCAAGGACAGCTCGAAAGTGTCCAACAAGTGCTATATTCTGTTCTGGAATCTGTTAGACTGGCATCTTACCTTTTATCGCCGATTCTTCCTAATATCAGCACTGCTATCTATCAGCAGCTAGGTTTTTCAATTGACTTTAACGATCGGGTTGCCGTTAACAGTTCAGCGACTTTTGCAGTTCATGCTGCCTGGGGCGCAATGCCTGCCAACCAAACTCTGGGAGAACCCCAACCAGTGTTTAAGCGGCTCGAACTGTTGGAAACATTACCGTCATAGTTCGCAGCCAGCGATCGGGGTGCTATGACAGATTATGAATTAGCACTTTTTTCCTTAACCAATCTTTCATAAAAATTGAGGCATAACAATCATGTTGAATAGAATAGAAAGCAACGACCTTTTTACACCGGAACAGGTTCTCGAAAATCGGGGTCGAGTAGCAATTTTTATTGACGGCTCTAACCTTTTTTACGCGGCTTTGCAGTTGGGAATAGAAATTGATTACACTAAGCTCCTGTGCCGTTTAACTGCGGGTTCGCGGCTGCTGCGCTCTTTTTTCTACACTGGTGTCGATCGCACTAACGAGAAACAGCAAGGGTTTTTGCTGTGGATGCGCCGCAACGGCTACCGAGTGATTTCTAAGGATTTGGTGCAGTTACCAGATGGTTCTAAGAAAGCCAATTTGGATGTAGAAATTGCTGTGGACATGATGGCTTTAGTGGGGTCCTACGACACGGCCGTTTTGGTCAGCGGTGACGGCGATTTGGCCTATGCTGTGGATGCTGTGAGCTATCGCGGTGTGCGGGTGGAAGTCGTCAGTTTGCGATCGATGACCAGTGACAGTTTAATTAATGTAGCCGATCGCTACATCGATTTAGAAATGATTAAGGATGACATCCAAAAAACATCGCGCCCTAACTATGCTTACCGCCCGCTGTCGGGTCTAAGCTTGATGGAAGAACACGACGATAGATAGGGATTTGGCAAGAGGTAGTAGGGAATGGGGAATAGGAAATGGGGGATAGGCATAGGTAATAGGTAAGGGGTGGAATCATTAAAAATAAGAAGTTAAAAATTTAGATAAAGTATAAAACATTTTTAATTTTTGATTTAGTGTTTTTAATTAGCCAACTACCAATTACCAATTACCAATTACCAATTACCAATTACAAATTCCCAATTATCGATTACCAATGATTAATCTCCAATCTCAAAATTTCCATCTCAAATCCCCAAAATTCGTGCTGCTATTTTTAGCAGCATTGATTTTGGGGATTAGTGCTTGTGCTGCTCCCCAAGAAACTCAAAAGAATAAATTAGCGGACGATCTCAAAACCGCTCAGCAGGCAAACAGCAGTTTAACATTGAACAAAGTAACCCTAGAACAAGCAAACGAAAAGGGCGAAACCTTCTGGAAAGTGAACTCAAAAACTGCCGTTTACAGCAAAGACAAAAAGACTGTTGACGTTCAGAAACCAGTGGGAAAATTGTTTCAGGATGGCAAAGAAATATACGACATTCAGGGAGATACCGGGCAGGTATTTCAGGAAGGAAATCAGGTTTTTATCAAAGGTAACATCGTCGCTACTGACCTAAAAAATGGCTTGGTATTGCGGGGAAACGAGCTTGAGTGGCGACCGAAGGAAGATGTTTTAGTTGTTCGCAATAATTTGACCGGAGAGAACAAACAGGTGACAGCTTCAGCGAAGGAAGCGCGGGTTTTCAGTAGGGCGAAGAGGATGGAGTTATTTGGTTCTGTCGTGGCGAATGTGAAAGATCCGGTTTTGCAACTGCGTACCGAGCACTTAGTGTGGTTTGTCGAGCAACAAAAAATAAACAGCGACCAACCGACTCAAATTGATAGATATAAAGATAAAAAAGTAACAGACAGCGGTTTTGCTGACCAGGTAGATGTAGACTTAAAAACCAAGATTGCTACCTTAACGAAAAACGCTCAATTAATGCCATCCGACCCGCCGCTGCAAATAGAAAGTAGTTTGATGAGTTGGAATTTTCCGGCTCAATCTGTGGTATCGCCAGGGCCTGTGAAGGTTTTTCACCGGGTGGAAAAGGTGACGATGACTGGGGATCAGGGGCGGGGAGATTTAGAGAAAAAGATTTTTTATTTAACTGGAAATGTGGTAGGAATTGGGGAAAAACGTCAATCTCAATTAAATACCGATCGCGTAACATGGTATTTAACTAACCAAACTTTTGACGCAGAAGGCAATGTGGTTTACAAGCAACTAAATCCGGTGTTTAATTTAACTGGGCCGAGGGCGGCGGGAGAGCTTAAAAATCAAACTGTGATTGTTAAGGGTGACGGTGGTGGCGGCCAAGTTGTTACGGAGTTTGTGCCGGATGAAAATAAGGGAATTTTGGAAAGTAAATAGAATTGCAACCGCAGATGTCGGCAGACGAACGCAGGTGAACGCAGATATAATGAAGACGGGATTGAGTAAGGAGCGGTTCGGATGACGAAAACTTTAGAAAAGTTAGAAAAGCTCGATGAACCTATCTTAATTGACGGACTGAGCTGGAGAGAGTTTAAAGCTGTTGAACAGTTACTATCACGTCCGGGAATCAGGCTGTCATTTTTAGATGGGGTGTTGGAGATTAGACGTATGCCTGGAAGAAAACATCAAATTGTTAAAGAACGGATTTCAACGCTAGTGAATCTGTATTTGGAATATGCAGGGATTGATTTTACTCCAACTGGCTCGGTGACGCGGGAAAGTGAAGCTGGAAAGGTGAAGCGAGAAGCGGATCAGTCTTACGAATTGGGCGCTAACCGAGAACGTCCTGATTTGGTGGTGGAAGTGGTGGTGAGTAGCGGTGGGATTAATAAGTTAGAGGCTTACAAACGCCTGGAAATTCCTGAAGTTTGGTTTTGGGAAAATGGCGCACTTGGTATGTATTTGTTGGGGGCTGATGGATATGCAGAGGTCGATCGCTCTGGTGTTCTCCCAGACTTAGATATTGTACTATTGGCGCGGTGTATCAATATGGAAAATCACCTTCAAGCCATGCGCGAATTCAGACAAGCAATTCCAAGTGTTTAGAGAGGCTGCGCGTGAAAAACGACAAATCACAATTAGAAGCTTTTTAACGCCACACGCGCCTCAAATTTAGCACAAATCCGGGCAATATATCTTCACCGGACAACTCGGCTGGATCGATTAATATTTCTACTTCTACCTGCTGTCTATAAATTTCTACCCGCCGATTTTGCGGGTCAATTAACCAACCCAATCTCGCCCCGTTTTCCATGTATTCCCGCATCTTTACTTGGAGAGTCGGGAGACTGTCAGATGCCGATTCCCTACGGGATAGCTTCGCTTCACGCAATTCTACTACAAAGTCTGGACACAGGGGAACGAAGCCTTTTCGCTGTTTTGGTGTCAAGGCTTCGAGGCGTTCTCGACTCACCCAGGAAGCGTCGGGAGAACGGTTAGCACCGTTAGGAAGGATGAATCCTCCCGAAGAGTCAAAACCCGATCCTAAATCCTCGTTGTCATCGCACCAGCGAGCAAGTTGCCCGGTAATGTTGAAATTCCTTTCGCTGGATTCTCCGCCGGTGGGTGGATTCACGATTAATTCTCCTTCTGTGGTTCTTTCTAATCTCAAGTCGGGATTTGCCAATGCTAAAGCCTCGAATTGTTCGCCGGTGACTAATAGGGCGATCGAATTCGGCACTTCTAGAGATATAGTTTGTGGTTCAGTAAATGTTTGTACCATATTCAATTCCAGGGTTTTTTGGGTAAAACTTGGTAACAAAAAACTATTGTGTAGGGTGCGTCGCTGTGATATTTTCAAGCGGACTTGCAGATTGTCAATAGCGACGCACCCTACGCTTTCTACTTCTTCCTTCTTCCTTCTTCCCTCTTCCTTCTTCCTTCGATTACAACTGACCAAAACCTTTTTTAGGCTTGTTCTTTTTCTTTTTCTTCTGACCGCCCATTCCCGGCATTCCCGGCATTCCTCCCATTCCTGGCATTCCCGGCATTCCTCCCATTCCTGCAAAATTGCCTTGACTCATTTGCTGCATCATGGTACGCATTTTTTGGAAGTCGCTGACGAGTTTTGTTACGTCATTTTCGGCGTAGCCTGCGCCTTTGCCGATGCGGCGGCGGCGGGATGGAGAACTTGCTAAAAGTTCGGGATTGCGGCGTTCTTCAATTGTCATTGAATTAATCATGGCTTCGGTGCGTTTTAGCTGCACTTCTCCCTGCCGCATTTGTTCGTCTGAGAGTTTGTTCATCCCCGGAATCATTTTCATGATGCCGCCGAGGGAACCCATATTTTTTAACAGCCTGGTTTGTTTGAGAAAGTCGGTAAAGTCAAACTTGGCCGTGAGCATTTTCTCTTGCATTTTCTCGGCATCGGCGATGTCGAATTCTTCTTGCGCTTTTTCTACTAGCGTCAAGACATCGCCCATGCCAAGTATTCTCGATGCCATGCGATCGGGATAAAATGGTTGCAATGCTTCCACTTTTTCGCCTACGCCGACAAATTTAATCGGCGCGCCGGATATTTGGCGCACGGACAAGGCTGCACCGCCGCGGCTGTCGCCGTCTAATTTGGTGAGGATTGCACCGGTAATCCCGATTTGTTCGTGAAAGGTGCGGGTTAAATTTGCGGCTTCTTGGCCAGTCATGGCATCAACAACTAACAGCGTTTCATGGGGTTGTACTGTTTGTTTGATGCGAACCAATTCTGCCATCATTTCTTGGTCGATTTGCAGGCGGCCTGCTGTATCGATGATGATGGTATCTACGCCTAGTTCTTTGCCGCGTTCGAGCCCTTGGCGGGCGATTTCTACGGGATCGGTATCTTTGCCTAATTCAAATACTGGTACGTCGATTTGTTTGCCGAGGGTCAGCAATTGGTCGATCGCCGCTGGTCGATAAATGTCGGTGGCGACTAGCAGTGCGGTAAGATTTTGCTTGCGGAGGTGCAGGGCTAGTTTGGCGGTAGCTGTGGTTTTCCCGGTTCCTTGCAAACCTGCCATCAGGATCACTGTGGGCCCGGATTCGGCGGTGGCGAGGGGTACATTGGTTTCCCCCATGACGCGGACGAGTTCGTCGTGGACGATTTTGATGAATTGTTGGTCGGGACGGACGCCTGAAACGACTTCTGCCCCTTGTGCTTTGGCCGTTACCTCTCCGACAAAGTTTTTGACGACTTGGAGGTTGACATCGGCTTCCAGGAGGGCGCGGCGGACTTCTTTGATGGCGTCTTGGATGTTGCTCTCGGAGATTTTATTCTGTCCGCGCAGTTTTTTCCAGGTGGATTCGAGTCGATCGGCAAGGGCTT
Source organism: Microcoleus sp. S1D4 (assembly GCF_036700765.1). Taxonomy (NCBI): domain Bacteria; kingdom Bacillati; phylum Cyanobacteriota; class Cyanophyceae; order Oscillatoriales; family Microcoleaceae; genus Microcoleus; species Microcoleus sp. S1D4. The sequence continues at coordinate 11,739 of NZ_JAUBPP010000021.1, read as the reverse complement.
CAAACATAGGGCTTTGTTGGCTAGTCAGTCTTTTTTATTTTAAGGCTAAACGGGGGTTTTTGGATTGATGTTTGCTGAAAGAGTCCCAAACGCACGATCGACTCAAGAAACCGGGTTTTTTATGAAAATATTTCTTATCACCCACAGCATCGTGTAAAAAACCCGGTTTCTGCCCTCATGGGTAGTTTGATGTTTGTATTTTTTAACCGCTGGCGATTTTCCACTAATTTTTGTTTTATTCTGTTGGCGGGTGCCGCCAGCACTCCCACTGACGCCTAACGGTGACAGCAATATTATTGTTTAGTTGTAGTGCTGTGACTGTCGCGCGACAGCAGTCTGTAACTCCTCGAATTTCTGTACCTTCTTCACTCCATGCAAAATGATCCGACCATTGCTGAGTGCGCGGGTTAAACAACGTAACGCGCGTTTGTGTGACTGAATCTAATGCGTCTGTTTGGGTTCCTTTGTAATTATTGCACAGACTGCAGACCAGCCAGAGGTTTTCTTCAGCGTCGGTGCCACCCACAGCTTTGGGAATAATATGGTCAATTTCTAATATTCCCAGCACATACATTTGTAAACTACGACAATAACCGCATCAGTCAAGTCGCGAGCGTACAAATTTTAATTTTTAGATTTTGAATTTAGGATTAAACTATTAAAAATTGATTGTTAATTTAACAAATAATTATTAATCAAAAAAAAACTCAGTCTTCTTTTAGAGGACTTGAGCTGTGAGGCAGGGAATTAATTCCCTGCCGGACTTTTGGACTGCGGAAAAGATTTATTAGCGCCAGCGATCGTTAGCTTCGATCTACTCAATAAATAGCTCGATCGCCCATCAAATCCGCCTACACAAAACTAAGCCAAAAACTGGAACTGAGTACCGTTAATTGCCAAAGCAAACGGACTGGCTTCTTCAAAGGAACCGAGAAGCTCAAAGTTATCTGTGTTTAAAACTACCCCCAAAATCCGTCCGTCTCTTCGATTGCGAATCACCATATCATCAATAATTCCGTCGTTATCGTAAGCGATCAGATTGTCGTCAGTGAAGAGGAGGTCTAGTTCCGTTAAACCGTCAGTCAAACCGATGCGATCGCCTTCCTCAAAATTAAAATCTGTAATGACATCGGCTGCATTGACTCCAAATCCTTCGTCGTTGCTTCTGAGCACAAATATATCAGCACCGGGGCCTCCCGTGAGCACGTCAACTCCCCGATCGCCCACCAAGAAATCGTTGCCATCATTGCCGTCTAAATCGTCGTCTCCTTGCCCTCCCCGCAGGACATCGTTTCCAGACCCTCCAAAAATAATGTCGTTTCCCGCGTCGCCCCTAACTAAATCGTTGCCATCATTTCCATCCAGGCGATCGTTCTCTTTGCCGCCGTAAATGATATCATTTCCCTCGCCACCGCCGATAATATCATCCCCATTATTTCCTAGCAGCCGTTCGTTAGAATCCGACGAACCTGCTATGGTATCGTTGCCGTCTAGTCCCCAAACTCCCCAGGGAAAAGACGATAAATTTCCCTCTTCTACGTCAATCTCATCTGGTGTAGCGAATGCCAAAAAACGCGGCCCGCCGCCAGCAAATACAGGAAATCCAGTCAAATCACCGATGAGATTGTTAATCGTCAAAGCCATAAGTATGTCCTTGCAAAATGTTAATATTTACATTATATATTTTAATTAAATCATTGGCCAATAGCAAGGATATTTTATTTTGCATTACTTCAATTAACTAAATAATTGATGGCAATTGGCAAATTATCAATTACTAATTACAATTTTAAATTACCAAGGCTGTGCGTCGTTCAAGCCAAAGCTGCTATTTCGCCGAGGAGTCAAATAGCATTAGTCGCTGACAGTATCCGCTACGGCTCACCGCCTATAATGGGTGTGACCCGTCAGGCCGCAAACACGTTAATATCACCTATAACGTCGAGACTCAGAGGTTGTTTGTCAAGCAAAGTAAAAGTTTCTGGGGCGATCGTCCAAAAATACACTTAGTTTCCGAGACCAATACACAAACTTTACAAACAAGATCTAAGTTCTTTACATTCGCTCTAAATCCCCGTTCGCTCATTTTTTAACAAAATCCACTGCTTTCAGGTGTTTTGCTTATGTCTACTCCTAAATCGCCTTCCCCTCAAAACAACAATAACTCCGTAAAATCACGGTCAACCGCAAGTATCGCTCAAACAGAGCAAGACAGTGACAAGATGTCAAGCGAACCAAGCATGGAACAGCTACTCGAAGCTTTGGCGGCCCAAGTACCCAGTAAATCTGCTGAAATTGAACCCTTGAAAACGTGGAAACAAGATTTACAGCGATTGTTTCAATTTCTCGGCGATCGCCGCGTTTTAATCGCAGTAATGCAACCGGGAACTTTTGCCCTGCGGTACGCTAACGCAGCATTTTGCCGCTTGGCCGGTTGGGAGGAAACGTCCTTGGCAACTCAATCTATCAACGGTTTGTTTGCAGAAACCGACATCACTCTGCTGGAACTGTTCGAGGATTGGGGCGGCAAAACAGCAGAACAATTGTACCGCCGCCATCTTTTGCACTGGGTATTTAAGCAATATTATCAAATTGACATCGACGGTTTGCGGGTGCTAGAAGAACCTGTCACTGCGAGTGTAAAAAACCCCAAACACCGAGAACCCAGATTTATAGAATTTTGGCTGGGTTCGGAACAGTTAAAAACTACTCGAATCGACTCAAAAATAGATGAATTCGCAGATATTTCTTTAAGATTAATGCCTGTTGCGGAACGGGAAGCTTGGCTGATGCAGCCGAATCAACTGGAAAATTTAGCCGATCGATTGCAGTTGGATAATTACCGCGTAGAAGGCTTGCTGTTGCTAGAAGGTTTTGATGTCACTGTGCAGGAGCAAATTCGCCGACTGACTCAGTTATTGATCGATCAAGATTCGATGCTGCGACCAGACAAATTTGAGAAAATTGATCGGTGTTTGCGATCGCTTTTCAATGCTGACGGCACTTTGCTGCTGCGGCCCGACGGCGAACAGGTACAGCTATTAGTTGCAAAAGACGGCCAACATTTGCAGCCAATTCTTTATTCAATGAATTCTTTAGAAGCTTCTCACTTTTTGAAGGCCACAGCAGCAAATCAAGTTTGGAACGTGCCAGACTTGCGTAGGGAGTGCGAAACCGAGTGCGATCGAACTTTGCGGAGAATGGGAACTCGATCGATGCTGCTGGTGCCCCTGGTAGTCAAATCCGTCACCCGTGAGGGGTGCGGGGTGCGGATTTTGGGTGTTGTGGGGCTGTTGTGCGATCGGCCAAACCACTTCAACGGCATTGACGCTCAACACGCCCAAGAACTCATTCCCGCCTTCATTGCAGCCCTGCGGCAAGCCATCCAAGAACGGTTTACCCACATTCACAACATCCACCCCGCAGTCGAGTGGCGGTTCGCCCAAGAAGCAGAAAGGCGAAGTTGGGGACTACCTGCTGAAACAATCGTATTTGCTGATGTTCATCCGCTGTACGGAATTTCGGACATTCGCGGTTCTAGCGACGAAAGAAACCGAGCCATTCAAACTGATTTGCTCGAACAATTCCGCTTAGGTTTAGTCATAGCTGATGCCGTTTGCGAAACACAAACTACCCACCTCGGCGAGCAACTGCGGCTCGACTTGCTCGACTACATCCAGCATTTAAAACAAAAAGTAACAGTCGATATGGAGGTGCGAGCCGCCGAGTATTTAAACGAGCATTTAGAAGTATATTTTGACTATTTTGTGCAGTGCGGGCCCAAGGTTCAGGCAGCCGTTGAAGCTTACCAAGCAGCCTGTGAAAACGAACATAACTGCGTTTACAGCGATCGCAACCGCTACGACCAAATGCTGAACTTAATCAGCACCAAACTCCAGGAAACCTGGGCCCGCTGGCAAGAAAAAATGCAGCAAATTCTCCCCCACTACTGCGACATCGAATGCACCGACGGCATCGATCACATGATTTATGTAGGAAAATCGATCGATCCCAAATTTAGCCAGTTTCACCTGCACAGTTTGCGGTACGAACAACTGCGAGCTATTTGCGATTGTGGCCGCACAGTTTTTCGCCTACAAGCCGAGTCTCAAATCAATATGGAACTCGCACATTTAGTCTTAGTGCAGAATACCACGATCGACATTTTTCACAACGAAAACACCGAAAAAATGTTTGATGTCAAAGGCACTCGCGACATTCGCTACGAACTTGTGAAAAAGCGGATCGAAAAAGCCGTTGACAAAGACGCACAAGAGCGAATTACCCAGTCGGGAATGTTGACTGTTGTTTATTCCACGGAGGAAGAGTGGGAAGAGTATCAGCAATACTTGCGCTACTTGTCTCGCGAAGGTTGGGTAGAGCCAAAAGTTCAGACTGGTATGGTAGAATCACTCCAAGGAGTCAGCGGTTTAAAATTCGCCCGCGTGCGTATTTTACCTGACCCGGAATCTATTTCTACTATCTGTGAAGTTACAGTAGTCAGCGATTGAGAACCTGTTCAATTGCCTATTTGAGACCCAGTGCGATCGCTCCCATCTCCGGCTGTTTTAGGCCCAGTGCGATCGCTCCCATCCCCCTGAAAAACTTTGCAGCCAAAGCATTCGGGACTCACACACAAGACCAATATTACATTTTAAATGTTGGTTGACACAAATGATCAAGCCCACATTTTCACTTAGTTTATATTCCGTGTGATTGGAAATCGCCAAATACACGATCAAAATCACACTTAATTTAGATTAAGTAGTGTTAACCTAATGATAATTAGCTCCTGTAATTTATAAGTTAAGTTATGTTAAACTTATCAGAATACCAAATAAATTCTACTCTGCACGAAGGCGTCGAAACAATCATCTATCGCGGACAAACACCGAGAAAAGCGGCACCAGAAATTCTGAAAGTCCTCAAAGCCGAATATCCCACCCTCGAAGCCATTACCAGGCTCAAACACGAATATCAAATCCGCCAAAATTTAGACAGCGAACAAATCGTCAAAGCCATAAGTATCGAAACATTCGACCACCGATTAGGCATCGTTTTAGAAGACTTTGGCGGCGAATCCCTCGCAAAACTGCTGGAAAGAGAAACCTTGAGCCTGGAAGCCAAGTTACACATCGCCATCCAAATAGTCAAAGCCTTACAATACCTGCATTTTCATCACATTATTCACAAAGACATCAAACCCAGCAACATCATAATTAACTCGCAAACAAAACAAGTAAAAATCACCGACTTCGGCATTGCTACAAAACTCAACAAAGAAAATCCGCAATTTAACAATCCCAACTCAGTCGAAGGCACATTAGCCTATATGTCACCCGAACAAACCGGGAGAATGAACCGCACCCTCGACTACCGCACAGACTTTTATTCCCTTGGTATCACCTTATATGAAATGCTGGCAGGAAAATTGCCTTTCTGCAGCAACGACCCCTTAGAAGTAGTTTATAGCCACATTGCAGTTCAACCAATATATCCCCATCAAACCAATTCAGAAATACCTGTCGCCATCTCAGAGATAGTGATGAAATTAATGGCAAAGAATGCCGAAGATAGATATCAAAGTGCTGCCGGATTGTTAGCCGACTTAGAAATTTCTTTGGATCAGTTAGAAACCACCGGACAAATTGCCGACTTCATCCCGGGACGCTTAGATATTCTCAGCCAATTGTTAATCCCCCAAAAATTGTATGGTAGAGAACAACAAGTCAACGAACTATTAGCAGCATTTGAACGTGTAGGGGCGGGTTCACCCAAATCTTTGCAACCCAACCTAAATACAGAAAAACCCGCCCGCCCCAATGCAGAAACCCTTTCAGTCGCATCTTTTCCACCAAACCAAAATACAGAAAAATTCGCCCATTGCCAAAGCGAACTAATGCTAGTATCAGGCTACTCAGGCATCGGTAAATCAGCCGTAGTCAACGAAGTTAGCAAACCAATTACCAGGTCAAAAGGTTACTTCATCAGCGGCAAATTTGACCAACTAAAACGCAACATTCCTTATGCCTCATTAATCCAAGCATTTAACTCCTTGCTGCGACAATTGCTAACAGAAAGTGCTGTTTCCTTAGAAATATGGCGCACTAAAATTTTAACAGCAGTGGGAACAGACGGCCAAGTAATTGCCGACGTAATTCCAAAAGTTGAATTAATCATCGGCAAGCAGCCAGAAGTCCCAGAACTCGCCCCTGTAGAATCCCAAAATCGATTCAATCGGGTATTCAAAGAATTTATTCGCGTTTTCGCCCAAAAAGAACACCCCCTAGTTATCTTTTTAGACGATTTGCAGTGGGCCGATTCAGCAACATTAAAGTTGATGCAAATACTGATAACTGACCCTGACCAAGAATATTTGTTGCTAATCGGTGCCTATCGAGACAATGAAGTTAGTCCGACCCACCCCTTAATTCAGACTGTAGAAGAAATTGAAAAAACTGGTACAATAGTCAACAATATCGTGTTGCAACTGCTAGATTTAGCAAATGTGACGGAATTAGTCACTGAAACACTTAACACTTGCAAAGAAAAAGTAACAAATCTAGCCGAGTTAATCTGGAATAAAACGGGTGGCAATCCTTTTTTCTTGACCCAATTACTCCAAGCACTTTATCAAGACTCTCTTTTGAAATTTGAATTTAATCACATTATAAATGAGGGAATTCAAGGTGGCTGGTATTGGAGTATCGATGAAATCCAAGCCATTGGAATCACCGATAAAAGTGTGGTGGAACTGGTAGCTTCTCGCATTGAAAAGCTGCCCGCAGCCACGCAAAAAATGTTGAAATTAGCAGCTTGTGTCGGGGATAAATTTGCTCTAGATGTGCTGTCACTTGTTAGCGAAAAGTCAGCTAATACTACAGCAACTGAACTTTATTCAGCTTTGCAATCCGGGTTAATTCTGCCATTGAGCGATGCTTATCGCATTCCTTTAGTTTTCGATCGAGCCGAATCAATCAATCTCAAGTTAGACACTTCGCGGGTTAGTTACAGATTTTTGCACGATCGCGTTCAGCAAGCGGCATATTCGCTAATTCCCGACGACCAAAAGCAATCCACCCATTTAAAAATCGGTCAATTACTTTTACAGAATACTCCACTAGACAAGCTAGAAGAAAACATCTTTGATATCGTCAATCAATTGAATGTCGGAATTGACACGATTAGCCAACAGTCAGAAAAAACTCAGTTAGCACAATTAAACTTAACTGCTGGACGCAAGGCTAAAGCGGCTGCTGCGTATGAAGCTGCTGTTAGGTATTTGCGGGTTGCTATGGAATTATTGCCTGCCGATTCTTGGCAATGCCACTATGACTTAACGTTAGCCATTTACGAGTCAACTGCAGAAGCTGAATACTTAAATACCAACTATGAAGATTCAAAAAATCTGGTTGATATTGTAGTGCAAAAAGCTAAAACCTTACTGGAAAAAGTGAATGTTTATCAACTTCAAATTCAGTCTTATAACGCTCAGAATAGACTTGTAGAAGCACTCAATACAGGACTGGAAGTCCTTAAATTGTTAGGCATTTCTTTTCCTCAAAATCCCAAGGCGCTAAATATTATGGCGGGACTGATTAATACAAAACTAAGCTTAGGATTGAGACGAATTGAGGATTTAGCTAACTTGCCAGAAATGACCGATCCCGACAAACAAGCAGCCATGCGGATTTTATCAGGGATTTTCAGCACTGCTGTTCAGACCAAGCCCCGACTGGTACCGCTACTGGCTTTTAGGATGGTCAAGCTGTGCATTAAATATGGTAATTCGCCTTATGCAAGTATTGCTTACGTTTTTTATGGCGTAGTTATGTACAAGGTAGGGGATATTAGTTTGGCATACCAATTCGGTCAACTGGCAATTAGGATGTTAGACAAATTTCCCTCCCGTTCAATCAAAAGTAGAGTTTATGCACCCTTTGGTTGCTTTATTAACCACTGGAAAGCCTCTGTCAAGTCCGGATTAGGCGATCTCAAAGAAGGTTTTAAAACTGGGATGGAAACTGGAGAGTTGGAATATGCTGGTTATTCTATAAATGAATATTGCTTCAAAAAACTGTCGATAGGAGAGCCTCTAGATTTGGTGGAGCAGGAGATGGGGAAATATATCAAACTAATGCAGCAATTTCAACTAGAACAGGCTGTACAGTATATAAGTATAAGCCGACAAACAGCCCTCAATTTGCGCGGTCAATCTGTCGAACCATGCCATTTAGTCGGCGAGAGCTTAAATGAAGTTGAAACGCTCCCCGCTTTAATAGAAGCTAAAAACTTTCTTTTAGTTTGTTTGATTTATAACGCCAAAGCTCAGCTTAATTTTTTGTTCAAAAACTACGTGGAAACCTTGGATAATTCAAGGTTATTTGAAAAACATGAAGAAGCCGCCGCCGCATTTTATGTAGTTTCTATTAGTAACTTCTACTACTCTCTCAGTCTCCTCGCTTTGTTTCCCCAAGCTGGCAAAGGTGAGCAAAAGCAATATCTTAAAAAAGTGATACAGTTACAAAAAAAGATGAAAAACTGGGCCGATTGCGCTCCGATGAATTATCAACACAAATACGACTTGGTAGCAGGGGAAACAGCGCGAGTTTTGGGGAAAAATACCGAAGCAATGGGATTGTACGATCGCGCAATTGATGGAGCAGCCAAAAACGGTTACATTCAAGAGGAAGCATTAGCCTATGAATTAGCAGGAGAATTTTATCAAGCTTTGGGTAAAGAGATAGTTTCTCAAGCATATCTGACTAAAGCTTATTATGGATATATCCATTGGGGAGCCATAGCTAAAGTTAAACATTTAGAATCAACACATCCTTTCTTAGCAGCACAGACGCGCACAATTCAAACCCCAACCCTAGATGTCACCCGCACTGCCACCGGAAATACTACCAGTAGTAGTTTAGGCGATTTCTTAGACTTAGCTACTTTTATTAAGTCGGCGCAAGCCATTAACGGTGAAATTGTTCTAGAAAAATTGTTGACCAAATTAATCAAAATTATTTTAGAAAATGCGGCGGCTCAAAAAGTAGTGCTGCTGCTGCTGAAAAACGATATTCTCTGCATAGAAGCTACTGGGAATTTTGCGGAGGATAAAGTGACAATTTTACAGTCTATTCCCGTAGAAAATTGTCAAGATATTCCCCTGTCTGTGATTAATTATGTACACAGCAGTCAAAAGCATCTGGTTTTAGACAATGCGACTGTCGCCGAACCTTTTAATGTAGATACCTACATTCAGAAATATCAACCCAAATCAATTCTCTGTTTGCCGATTATTTATCAATCTCAGCGGCGCGGAATAATTTATTTAGAAAATGCTTTGACAGTAGGAGCTTTTACAGCAGAGAGAGTAGAAGTATTCAAAGTGTTAATTTCTCAAGTTGCGATTGCCGTAGAAAATGCTGGTTTGTACGCGCGCGAGAAAGAAAAATCTCAACAGTTAGAAAAATCTTTCAATGAACTGCAACAGGCGCAACTGCAACTCATTCAAAGCGAAAAAATGTCTGCTCTCGGCAACTTGATTGCAGGGGTTGCTCACGAAATTAACAATCCGCTTGGTTTTATTGCGGGCAATCTTGATGCTGCTGCTGAGGCTAGCTTAGATTTGATTGATTGCTTACAACTTTACCAAGAAAAATTTCCTAATCCAGGAAATGAGTTAGAAGATAAAGCATCGGAGATTGATTTAGAATATTTGATCGAAGATTTGCCGAAAATGCTTTTATCTATGAAATCAGGTACAGAGCGCATCCGCAATATTAGCAAGTCTTTGCGGACTTTTTCCCGCGCTGACACTGCGAATAAAGTGTCAGCAAATATTCATGAGGGCATCGACAGCACTTTGATGATTTTACAGTATCGTCTGAAAGCTAAAGATACTCGCCCCGCGATTAAAGTTATCAAAGAATACGGAGATATCCCGCCAGTTAAATGTTATTTTGGGCAACTGAATCAGGTATTTATGAATTTGCTGGCAAATGCGATCGAGTGTTTTGACGAATTCAATCAGGGTCGCACTTATGCTGAAATTGAAGCTTTACCGAATACGATCGCCATTATCACTCAAGTCTCCGAGGATAACAACAGCGTGGTGATTACAATCAAAGATAACGGTCAAGGGATGTCATCGGAGCTCAAGTCGAAAATATTTGACCATCTATTTACTACCAAAGGAGTAGGGAAAGGTACGGGTTTGGGGTTGTCTATCAGCCGCCAAATTGTGGAAGAAACCCATGGCGGTAAACTAACTTGTGAATCAGTGCTGGGAGAAGGTTCGGAATTTGCGATCGCCCTTCCCCTGAATTAAGATTATGGAACTATGGCGTGTTTTAAAACCCGGAGATCCCCCCTAACCCCCCTTAATAAGGGGGGGACAAGAGTATCCTCAAAGTCAACCCCTACTCCCCTTTTTAAGGGGGATTTAGGGGGATCGAGACTCGGCTAAAAACGGCACAACACATATATGAAAATTTGTCAATGCCTAATTATTTCTGAAAAAGTCCGCTGTTCACAGTCTACATTCGGCAGTATGCAGTTACATTATTAGCTAAATGTAATAACTATATTTGATAGGAGTTTTTCGAGTGAACGCTGCCGAACAAGCCAAAAATATAGAAGTTGCCAGCAAAATTGCTGCGGTTGTTAATTTATTCAAGTCCGAATTCCCGGATGCAAAAGTCGATTTGAAACCTTGGATGAATGACCAGGATACCAGAGAACTTGTAGATCCAGATTCGATCGACATTGGCTTCCATTTTCCCGGTAGAAGCCGCTTGTTGCAAAGCCGCAGCATCTTGATTCAAATCCGATTTTACCAAGATCCGGTGGAAGGATATCGGCGGGCGATCGGGGTTGAGGCCGCCGGTTACGATCATAGCGGTCAGCAGTGGCACTTTTCTACTGTGGAAAATTGGAATTTTCTCGGTCTAACCGAACCTGCGGTGGAGTCGGCGCAAAAACTCAAAGACTTTTGCCAGCAGATATTCGATTTGTTTAATCAATCTTTTTGAGGACTTCAGTTTTCACTGCGAACCTGTTTGTAGTAAGGACTTTAGTCTTTGCTATTATCGCAATTGTCGATCGACTTACAACCAACTGGATAAGCAGATTTGTAAGTAGTCGATCGCTTGCCAAACAAAGTATAGCGGTTATCGCGGACTTGTTCGTACACGCGATCGCCCATCCACTTCATCCCCGGCATTGCCCGGTAAGCAGCCACAAACACCTCACCAGCAGGCATTATCCGCCCGATTTCCTCCGCCGCATCGCTACCTTGCCAGCGTTTTTCTAGATTCTGTGAATCTATCAAAATCATCCCCATTTCGCAGTCATCGGCGGTGATGCCAAAGCGATCTAATCCCTCTAAATCTTGCATAGAAATATACTCAAAATTCTGCCCTCGATCTAAGTTTTCTAGTAACTGGACCAAGGTGACACAGAGATTGCAATTGCCGTCGTAAATTACCTTATAATTCATTGGTTGAATGTTGAATGTTGAATGTTGAATGTTGAATGTTGAATGTTGAATGTTGACTGTTAACTGTTGACTGTTAAGTTAAGAGGGCCCGCACGCACCATCCACCGCTCCTACTGACTGTTGACTGTTGACTGTTAACTACTGCCAACTGCCAACTGCCAACTGACTACTGCCAACTGCCAACTGCCAACTGCCAACTGCCAACTGCCAACTGCCAACTGCCAACTGCCAACTGCCAACTG